>NZ_JAJDMJ010000060.1:0-21049 GCF_020593585.1 Blautia sp. DFI.6.71 | reverse complement strand
AAGAACCGCGGGACACGCGGGGATAGCCTGTTTTAGCTTTGCCCTGAAGGGCAATTGAGCAGGAAGCTCCCACTTCAAAATCTGTAAGATTTAAGTGGCGAGAGCATGTCACCAAGTTTCAGATTTGTCTGTGACTGGCCATGAAATAAAATTTTGAAAAAAGTTATTTTCTTAACACAGATTTTATTTCTCAGATGCTATAATGTGTGCATATCAATAAAACGATGCCTGTTATGCGGGGACAAAATCCAAATCTGCGGACAGACATAAGGAATTAACCAATTAAACTGTGAAGCAGTTATTTGGTTAGGAGCAGGTAGAGAAGTGTATGTTTTTATCGGCTTGGCTTAAAAGTAATATAAAAATCATAACAGTAAAAAATGAAGGGAGCTTACTTATAATGAAAAACAGAAGAATGAGATTAATGGCGATTTTTGCAGCAGGTGTATTAAGTGTGACATCTATGGGAGGTATTGTAACTGCACATGCAGAGGAAACTCTTTCAGTGCCTGCAGAGGAAGCCGGTGCAGGTGCGGTTCAGATGGATGGAAAGGATGCTCAGGCAGCAGAAGATGGCAGTGTGGCAGCTTCCGAGGGCTTGATCGCAGGATCTTTCAAACCGTCAGAGATTGCTCAGCCGGCACAGGATACTTATGAATATCCATTCCTTGGAATGAAATTAGGGATTTCCAAAGATCTGAAAGAGCAGATGGAGAAGAAGAACATTTCCATGTTTACAGATGAGAGATGGAATGACAATGCAGATGCAGTCACATATGCTACAGCAAGCTGGTGCACCCTGACAGATGAGCAGAAGGATGCAGAGGTGGATAAGATGGGCACCGGATATGACGATTGGCTGAAAAGTCTCAGCAGAGTAGGTGTGATCGGAATGTATGATGAGGAATCCCAGAAAGATCTGGATAGGATTACCGGCTGTACAGAGCATAAAGAACTGGGCACCAGCAGTGATGGCAAATATAAATATTATCTCAGCACAAACAAGGATGCGGATGCAGATCTGTTAAAGGACGTGGAGGGGATTGAGGTAACACTTACAGAAATGACTCCTTTCCAGATGCTCTCTGCATTTGACCAGCCACAGGATACTTCTGACAGTACAGAGGCGACTGAAGGAACAAATGTAGGTAAATTTGAAACAACAGGAGTTGATGGAAAAACTTACACACAGGATATCTTTAGCAAATATGATCTGACTATGGTAAATATTTTCACCACCTGGTGTTCTCCATGTGTCAATGAGATTCCTGATCTGGAGAAACTTTATCAGGAGATGAAGGATAAAGGTGTGGGAGTAGTAGGCGTGACACTGGATACAGTAGGCAGTGGTGGAAAGCAGGATCAGGAAGCAGTGAAAAAGGCTCAGGTACTTCAGAAGAAAACAAAGGCATCCTATCCATTCCTGATCCCGGATTCCGGAATGATGAACGGACGTCTTAATGGAATCTCCGCTTTCCCGGAAACTTTCTTTGTTGATAAGAACGGAAATATTGTAGGCGAAACTTACTCCGGAAGCCACAGTCTGGACGAGTGGAAAGAGATCGTGGAAAAAGAGCTGGAGAATGTAACAGAGGGAAAATAAAAAATGGATGAATTGAAAACCAGCAAAATATGGAACAGTAAATGGCCGGCGTTGATTCTTATGCTTGTAGGAGTCTGCTTTATGGGATATGGGATTTCCCGCGGAGAGCTGGCAGTGGTGTTTACAAAAGCCATTAATATCTGTATGGAATGTGTAGGAATAGGATAAATGAGTAACAAAAAGAACAGCGATAACAAAAGTAATAAGAAACAAAACACAAAAAATATGAAGATCAATGAGTGGCCCCGCCACGGAATCCAGGCACTGTGGGCGTTCATTACAAACAGTCATGTTACCGGCTTTGTCACAGGCAAAATTTACACAGGCAAATTGAAAAATGCCTGTGTTCCGGGCCTGAACTGCTATTCCTGCCCCGGTGCTGTTGGCGCCTGTCCTATCGGTTCTCTTCAGGCTGTGATAGGGAGTTGGAATTTCAAGATGGCTTATTATGTGGTGGGATTTCTTATCTTCATCGGAGCTATGGTGGGAAGGCTGATCTGCGGTTTTCTCTGTCCCTTCGGACTGATTCAGGATCTGCTGAATAAGATTCCATTTCCTAAGAAAATCCGCACATTCAAAGGCGACAAGCTGCTTCGTAAGCTGAAATATGTGATTTTCGCAGTATTTGTAATTCTGCTTCCATTGTTTCTGGTGGATATTATGGGACAGGGGGCACCCTATTTCTGCAAACTAATCTGCCCGGCAGGAACACTGGAGGGCGGACTGCCACTGGTACTTCTGAATAAATCCATGCGCAGTGCACTGGGCTGGCTGTACATATGGAAGAATGTGATCCTGATCATAACGATTATTCTCTCCATTTTGATCTACCGTCCGTTCTGCAAATATATCTGTCCTTTGGGAGCACTTTATTCCATCTTTAATCCTGTTTCCCTGTATAAATACAGAGTGGATAAAGATAAGTGTATAAAATGCGGAAAATGTGCAAAAGCATGCCAGATGATAGTAGACCCTGTGGAAAACTCCAACAGTCCGGAATGTATCCGCTGTGGCAGATGCCGAAAAGCCTGTCCGACAAATGCAATCCAGTGTGGAATCAGAAGAAAATCACAATCATGAAAAAAATAAAGTGATACCAGAGGTATGTATAGAACTGTTATCAGTCAAAATTATTCAGATTCAGCCCATAAAATGATTGATAACAACAGATATGGAAAAGGGATACCTGGCAGATTATAAAAAGTAGTCTGCCAGGTATTTTTGTATGTTTTTATTGAAAAATGTACAAAAATATCGAAAAATATATAAAAAACTGGTAAAATCATATTATGAAAATACAGAACAGAAAATGAGGTGACTGTATGGCAAAGAAGAGAAAAAAACCGAAGATGGAATTCCGTTATTATCAGATGCCTGCCGGAAGTCCGATCCTGGCTCTTCTGGGACAGAAGTGGGTTCAGAATTATGGAAATGATGTGGATTATCTTCATTTTCATAATTATCTGGAGATTGGTTTCTGTTACGAAGGGGATGGAGTTATGGCGTTTGGTGAGGCTAAAATGCGGTTTTCGGGAAGAGAATTTACGGTGATTCCACCCAATTATGCTCATACGACTAACAGTGATCTGGGTACGGTCAGTAAATGGGAGTATCTTTTCATAGATGTGGAAGGTTTTATGAAAAAATTTCTGAACAATCCGGTAAAGGCTGAAAAAATGATTCAGAGAATATATTCTAAGGCTTTATTTCTGAAAGAGAATGAGTCCCCCTCTATAGCTGCAAAAATTCTTAAGATCATGAATATCATGCGTGAGGGAGAAGAATTTTATATTGAAGAATCCAGTGGAGTTCTTGCGGCATTACTAGTAGAAATTGCCAGACTGAACCGGGCTTCACCGGAAGACAGGGTGGAAGAGGAAACAGGGAAACTTACAAATATGATCACCCGCGTACTGGATTTTGTTTCTTATCACTATATGGAGGATATCCGGATAGAGGATCTGGCGAAGATCTGCCATATCAGTGAAACTCATTTCAGAAGAGTGTTTACATCGCATATGAAGGTAAGTCCTCTGGAGTATATTAATTCTGTGCGGATTCATACTGCCTGTGAATTTCTGCAGAAAACAGATACACCGGTGGCAGATATTGCGCACAAATGTGGTTTCACGACCAATTCAACGTTTAACAGGAACTTCAGACAGATAATGGGAGTGACTCCGGTTGAATGGAGAAAGCGGCCGGAGAATTATGAACAGCAGCTTTTGGATTTCTATATTCATTCAGAGGAAGGATGGTAAAAAAGTTATGAACTATAAGATTGTGGAGCAGGTATCAAGAAAGAAAAAGAGTATGTCCGGAGTCCTGCGTGTGGTAATGATTATTTTTGCAGTGCTTTTTGTGGTTATGGGAATCACGATTTCCCAGGCATTTATGCTTCCGGGATTTCTGCTTGCAGGGCTGTATTTTGTCTTTGATATATTCAGTCAGAAGGATTATGAATACATGATGGAAAACGGTCAGTTTGAAATAGATGTGATCTATGGCAAGAAGTATCGCAAAACAGCTCATATACTGGAACTGAGTAATCTGGAGACAGTGGCACCGCACTGGCATGAAAGTGTTGCAAGGTACAAAAAGAATGGTGGAACGGAGAAGCTGAAAAAATACGATTATACCTCTTATGATGAAGATACTCCTTATTATACAATGATCATCCGGGAAGACGGGCACAAAATAAAACTGCTTCTTGATCTTAATGAGGAACTGCTTCATGCGATGAAAACACAATATCCTGAAAAAGTCTATTTTGCATAAAATGAATTAAAAACTGTAAAATATGTACAAAAATTGAACGGAAAATTTATGAAATAATAACAAAGGTCATTTTTAAAGACAAAAATATATATTTTTTTGTCCATGAAAGTGGCCTTTGTTATTAAAATTACATAGTAAAAACATAGTAAATGAGAAAGTGAACAAAAAATATATTTTTAAATATTTTTAATAGTGCAAAATACATAAAATGGTCGAAATTGCACATTATGTGTGCGGTTATGCAAACTATACCTGAAAATCGGATGCTATAATCAACTTACAAGCGATTCGGAAGAAAGAATAAGCTTAATAAAGGAGGATATAAATATGAGAAAAAAATTACTCGCAGTATTAATGACCGGTGCTATGGTAGCATCCTTTGCAGGATCAGCTACAGCTGTTTTTGCGAAATCTGATGATGACAACAAGTTAACTGTATGGGCGTGGGATCAGAACTTTAACATCAAATCCATGCAGATCGCAGCAGATCAGTATGCAAAAGATCATGAGGGATTTTCTGTAGATATCGTAGAGACATCTTCTGATGACTGCCAGACTAAACTGACAACAGCAGCAAATGCAGGCGATTACAGCACACTTCCTGATATCGTTCTTATGCAGGACAACAGCTATCAGAAATATCTGAAGAGCTATCCGGATGCATTCACAGATCTGAAAGATATCAACATTAACTGGGATGATTTTGGTAAACTGAAACAGTCCTATTCCATGGTAGATGATACACACTATGGTGTTCCGTTTGATAATGGTGCTGTTATTGCATGCTATCGTACAGATATCCTTGACGAGGCAGGATATACTATTGATGATCTGACAGATATCACATGGTCCAAGTTCATGGAAATCGGTAAAGATGTTCATGAAAAAACCGGAAAATATCTTCTTACAAGTGAAGCTACAGGTGGCGATACTCTGATGATGATGATGCAGTCCTGCGGAGCTAACTTCGTAAACGAAGATGGCGAAGCTTACATCGTAGGCAATGAAGTTGCAGAGAAATGCATCAATCTTTATGTAGATCTGGTTAAGAATGACGTTGTTAAACTTGTAAATAACTGGGATGAATATATCGCTACTATTACAGGCGGTGAGGCAGCAGGTATTGTAAATGGTAACTGGATCACAGCTACTCTGATGTCTACAGAAGATCAGAAGGGTCTGTGGCAGATCACAACAATGCCTAAAGTAGACGATGTTGATACAGCTACAAACTATGCAAACAATGGTGGATCTTCCTGGTATGTTACATCCAACTGCCAGAATGTAGAACTTGCAGAAGATTTCCTTGCAAGTACATTTGGTTCCAGCACAGAGTTCTATGATACAATCCTTCCGGAAGCAGGTGCAATCTCCTGTTATCTGCCGGCAGGTGAATCTAAGGTTTACAACGAGCCAAATGAATTCTTTGGTGGACAGCCAATCTTCTCCACAATTGTAGAATACTCTTCTCATATTCCGGAGTTCACAAAAACACCGTATCATTATGAATCAAGAGAATGCGTCAACACAGCAGTTGTAAATATCGTAAACGGCACACCTGTAGAAGATGCCCTTCAGGAAGCTCAGGATACTCTGGCATTCAAGATGACTGAATAAATTCTGATCGCAGGATCAGATGATGTCAGGATTGCGGGAACAGTGAAACTGTGAAGCAATCTGTAGACAGTGATTAAGTGAATGAAAACAGGTAAGTGCGGGGGACTGCCAGCAGTCCCCCATCTTACTGCAAAGAGTTGGTAATTGTCCGGCAAAATGCTGAACAGTTACAGAGTTTTTTGAAAGGAGGAGTTCACGTGAATTCTAAGAAAAAAGGTATGTCTCTGCTTGGCAAGCAGAGGGCAGCAGGATGGACGTTCCTGGCTCCTGCAACTATCATGATCGCGATCATGAGCTTTTATCCAATGATACGTGCATTTATCATTTCCCTGCAGACCGGAGCCGGAGCAAATATGAGATTTGCAGATCCGATCTTCAGCAACTATAAACGTATTCTGGCAGACAAGGTATTTCAGCAGTCTATTGCAAATACATTCCTGTATCTGATCATTCAGGTGCCGATCATGCTGATACTGGCAATTCTTCTGGCACAGCTTCTGAATAACAAAGATTTGAAATTTAAGGGATTTTTCCGTACTTGTGTATTTCTTCCATGTGCGACATCCCTGGTATCCTATTCATTGATCTTCCGTTCCATGTTTGCTACAGATGGTCTGATCAACAGTATTCTGATCAAACTTGGAATCTTATCTACCGGCTATAATTTCCTGGGGAATTCCGCCAGTGCCAAGATTGTAATTATCCTTGCGCTGATCTGGAGATGGACAGGATATAATATGGTATTCTATCTGGCAGGACTTCAGAATATTGAATATTCTGTATATGAAGCAGCAAAGATTGATGGCGCCAATGGCTGGAAGACTTTCTGGAAGATTACTGTTCCGCTTCTGAAACCGACAATTATCATGACATTTATCATGTCAATTAATGGTACACTGCAGCTGTTCGATGAGTCTGTCAACCTGACAAAGGGTGGACCGGCAAACTCAACAATCACAATGTCCCACTATATTTACAATACATGTTTTATTAACGTACCAAACTTTGGATATGCAGCAGCAATGTCATTTATCATATTCATTATGGTAGCTGTACTTGCATTTATTAATTTGAAAGTAGGTGATACACGTGACTAAGAAAAACAAATCAGCCATTCAGAGAAGATTGATTCCAACCTATATTTTTCTGATCATCGTGTCATTTATTTCAGTATTCCCGTTATACTGGATGATTTCAGCTGCAACTAATACATCCACAGATGTATCACGTGGACGAATTATTCCGGGAAGCCATTTTATGGAAAACTTCCGTAATCTTACATCCCAGCAGCCACTGTGGAGAGCACTTGGAAACTCCTTCTTTTATGCAATCCTTACTACAGTGATCTGTCTTCTGATCTGCTCTATCGCAGGTTACGGATTTGAAGTTTACCATGATAAGTGGAAAGACAGAGTATTTTCAATCCTGCTTCTGGCTATGATGGTTCCGCAGGTTGCAACTATGGTTCCGTTATTCAAAATGTTCTCCAAGGCAGGACTTTTGAATACAGCAGTAGGTTTTATCCTTCCGATTATTTCCACGCCGTTTATGATCATGATGTTCCGTCAGAATGCCAGATCATTCCCGGTTGATATTATTGAAGCTGCACGTATTGACGGACTCAATGAAGTAAGGATTTTCTTCCAGATGTTCATTCCTACAATGAAATCTACATATGCAGCGGCTGCTGTTATTACCTTTATGAATGCATGGAACTCTTATCTGTGGCCAAAGGTAATCATGACAGACAACAAGGCAATGACCATGCCAATGCTGATCGCCAACCTGATCACAGGTTATGTGACAGATTATGGTATGCTGATGTGCGGTGTATTGTTCTGTTCTATTCCTACAATGATCGTATTCTTTGTATTACAGAAACAGTTTGCAGAAGGTATTACCGGAGCAGTCAAATAAAAAACTGAAAAAGAAAAATATAACTTCGACCGTCTGGAAGACATTATCAATAATCTATACAGAGAGGGCGAAAGAGAACACCCGGCAGATTATGAAAAGTAATTTTGCCGGGTGTTTTTGATGCCTGTTTGGAAATTTATAGCAAGCCTCTTAATTAATATGCATTACTGCAACTATACAGAACCATATGGTTCCGAAAAGGTAGCATTATTTTATGGAATCGATATAGTATTAATAAATTTGTGGTAGGCATAACGGAAAAAGTACGGTAAAATAGTTAGAATGCGGAAAGTATTTTTCCAAAATAAAACAAAAGGGGGAGGGCCATGTCCGAAGTAAAGAATAAGAAAAAGAAATCAAGTATTATTCAGGTCAGTATTGGTGTTCTGGCAGTTATTATGGCTATCCTTATTATCATAATGATGGGAATTGTCTCAGATATTCAGGGAACGGCCCGTATTGTAAATTATACCGGTTTAGTCAGGGGAGAGACACAGAGACTCATAAAACTGGAGCTTTCCATGCAGCAGGAAAATGAGATGATCCATGATATAAGAACTTTTATTGACGGTTTGCGAAATGGAAATGATGAATTAAATCTTGTACGTCTCAATGATGTTGATTTTCAGAATAAAATGCAGGAACTGGATGATAAATTCTCTGACCTGTATAAGAAAATTTATCTTGTGAGGTTCAAAGGAGCCAGAAACACAGATATTATTCCGGAAAGTGAGGAGTTTTTTGTGATCTGCGATGAAGCAACAGGCCTGGCTGAAAAATATTCGCAGAAAAAAGCCACATCCTTATCATTGCTTGAGAAATATATCACAGCAGATATTGTTGTGCTGATGCTGTTGATCGGATATGAATTCATCAAAGCAATACAATATGCTGCAATGAACCGCCTGCTGCAGCGAAAGGTATATCTGGATGATGCGACGGGACTTCCGAACAAAAATAAATGTGAAGAATTACTGAGTGAGGAAGAACCGGATGCAGATACCGGTGTCTGCAGTTTTGATCTTAATAATCTCCGGCGTATTAATGACAGCAGAGGTCATGAAGCCGGTGATGCCTATATCCGTAGATTTGCCATCTGCCTGCGGGCTTCCATGCCGGCAGAGCAGTTTGTGGGAAGAGCAGGTGGAGATGAGTTTCTTGCAGTTACCCATGGACTGGACAGGGAACAGATGACACAGTGCCTTGAAAAGGTGCGCAGAGATATGAGAGAGGAATCCAAAGTGTATCCGGATACTCCCCTGAGCTATGCAGCAGGCTTTGCACTGGCCGGCGATTTTCCCGGAAGTACAATGAGAGAACTGTTTAATTGCGCAGACAAAAACATGTATATCAATAAGAATCATGTAAAAAGGGAAGAAGCTGCTGCAGAAAAGCATCAGGGATATCAGCTGTTAAAGCTGCTTAATCAGCATGGCAGTAATTTCTCGGATTGTCTGTACTGTGATGCCAGGATGGATACTTATCGAGCAATCCGTTCCAGTGAGAATTTTTTCCTGGCCTCTGATGGTGCATATTCCGGTGCTGTGGAACAGATCATAGAGGAACAGATTGAAAAGTCCTGTCAGGCAGATATCCGCGAAGGGCTGCAGATTTCGGAGCTTCAAAAGAAGATGCATACGAAGGAAGACGTGCTGGAATATGAGTATAATATCGGAAAACAGGGGGCATATAACCGCCTGACACTGATTCCGGTGGACTGGGATGAGGACAAAAAGCTGCATCATTTTCTTCTGGCATTTGAAACCATCCGAAAGACTTCTGAAGGTCAGACAGGTGCAAAAGAGCAGCTTCAGCTCTATTATGAACAACTGAAACAGTCAATCCTGGAAAATGACAGCTATGTGGATGCGCTTCTGGAATTGTCAGATGTGATCTATACAGTAAATCTGACAAAGGATGTTCTGGAAAGAAGAATCGTATTGAATGGAAAAGAACAGAAGAGCCGGGAACTTTTTATGGACTACCCGCTTCCATGTTCTTATCAGGATTATTGCTGGGAATATGAGAAAAAAATTACTCAGGAAACAATTGCCGGTTACTGTATGACAGATAATTGCGAAAAGCTTCGTAAGAGGTTTGAGAACGGAGAAACCAATATGTCTGTGGAATATTGTGCCCGCGAAGATGATGGAAGTATCCGCTGGGTACAGAAAACAGTTCTTATGACCAGGATGGTGGTGTTTGATACAGAAATTCTTGCTGAGGTGCCTATGATCTATGCGATCATTCTGCTTCAGGATACCACACAGAGACATGAACGGGATGAGCAGGAACAGGCGCGCCTTCAGGCAGCATTCAATGAGATGCGTGCCGAGAGCAGGGCAAAAACGAATTTCCTCAGCCGAATGAGCCATGATATCAGGACACCTCTGAATGGTATGATTGGTCTGTTAAAGATTGACGAGACTCATTTTGAGGATAAGGCACTGATACGGGAAAATCATAAAAAGATGAAGATAGCAGCGGATTACCTGCTCTCCCTTATCAATGATGTTCTGCAGATGAGTAAAATAGAGGAAGGTCATATTGTTCTGACACATGAATATATCTGTCTCAAAGATCTGGTCTATGAGATTGAGAGCATTATCACTCACAGGGCAGCAGATGAGGATATTCAGTGGATTTATGAGAAAAATAAGGAGGATATTCCTTATCCGTATGTCTATGGAAGTTCACTGCATCTTCGTCAGATTTTTCTGAATATCTATGGAAACTGTATTAAGTATAACCGGCCGGGAGGAAAGATTACTACGGTAATGGAGGCAGCAGATGTACATGATGGAATCTGTACATACAGATGGACGATTTCTGATACAGGTATAGGGATGAGTCCGGAGTTCCTGAGCCATATTTTTGATCCGTTTTCACAGGAAAAAACAGATGCCCGGAGTGTTTATCAGGGAACCGGTCTGGGAATGGCGATCACTAAAGGCTTGATTGAGCAGATGAATGGAAGTATTGAAGTGACAAGTCAGGTGGGAGTTGGATCTGTGTTTGTCATTATCATTCCATTTGAGATTGCCCAGGAACAGAAAAAGGATGAGGAAATTGCTGAGAAATATGATATTCGTGGATTGCATCTGCTGGCAGCCGAGGATAATGAGCTTAATGCTGAAATCATAGAAATGCTGCTGACAGATGACGGTGCGAAGGTTACAGTTGCAAAAAACGGCAGACAGGCGGTGGAGCACTTCGAAAATAATCCTCCGGGAACCTTTGATGCCATATTGATGGATGTCATGATGCCTGTTATGGATGGTATTGCAGCAACAAAAGCCATACGTGCCGTGGACAGGGCAGATGCAAAAACAATTCCGATCATTGCAATGACTGCAAATGCATTTGAGGAAGATGCAAAAAGATGTCTCGCAGCCGGAATGACCGCACATCTGGCAAAACCATTTCAGATAGAAGATGTGGAGAAAACCATTGTGGAGTGCTGTGGAAAGTAAAAACATTAACATTAAACATTTTAAAAGGTGCTACCTGGGGGACAGTAGGAATCAGAACCAGGTCAGCACCTTTTGTTTGTCAGACAGTCTCTTAGGATATATTTCTGGTGGGCGGTCTTTGAAAGAATGTTACAACTGTTTCATGATAAAACGATAATCTGTAGGCGTCATCTGGAAATTAGCATAAAAAACCTGGTTAAAATACTTGGTAGAAGTATAGCCTACTTTTTCTGAAATATCAGATACTTTCATGGTAGTATGGGCAAGAAGATCCTTAGCGGCTTCCATTCGGCGTTCTGTGAGAAGTTGTGAAAAGCCCATGGAAAGTTCTTTCTTGAGTAATCGGGAAATATAGGAGCTATTACGGTTTATAAATTCTGCGGCATCATTTAATCCAATTTGTTTTTCGTAGTTTTTATGTATGTATTCTATAACAGCATTAACGATTATCCCTGTGTTTCGTGTGGTGACACTGGACAGCTCCTGGATGATGTTTTTAATACAGTTGGAAAAAACAGTTCTGCTGTGTTCGCTGCAAGGTTGTTCCATACAATAGCGTGTGATCGGAGTAGTAAGGTAATTACTATCTTTAGAGTCATCCAGGAAATTTTTAAGCTGGATATGGAGGTTTAATTCTACTAGTTTGATAGCATCCTGCTGATTGAGCAGATTTTCATTCTGTATCAGTGAAAAAAAAGCATCTCCGATTTCCAGCGCATCACAAAGATTACGTGTCTGAATGGCATTGATCAGATTGGAAATGATCTCGTTAATCTCAATAATACTGGAATTGTAATCATTTATTTCTGCAAAAAATAAAATGCTGTCTTCTAGTGAAACAATATCGGAAGCTTTATAGGAAAAGCAATACTGTATCTGTTTATTGAGCTTTGGAAACTGTTGAATAGAATTGCCAAGTTCACTGATTCCGATTGTGATAGAAGAAAAAAGTTTTTCCCTGGTATAGCAGACAAGTGAATGGGCCAGACTTTTGGCTTCAGCAATAGGATCAGCAGATGTAATAGGCATGAGAATATATACAATGTTTCCAATATAACAGGATGCAATGCCCTCATAATCTTTATTGATCTTCTTAGACAGAGAATAAGAAATATAGTATTCCTGATTCTGGAGGATGTTCATCCTGTTCGTAGTGTTACACTTAACCCCAATTAAATAAAATAGATCCGGGTTTAGACCAAGTGAGAGACATTGTCGGAGTTGTTCTGGTGAAAAACTGGTAACAGGATTAATCAGCAAAGTTTCTATAAACTGTTTTTTCAAAAGACTTTGATTTTCCTTAAAAAATTTGGAAAGTATTTTTTTCTGCTTTTCCATATTTTCCTGTTCCTGAATTGCATTTATGGCTTTCTTTAGACAGGAAAGAAATACCTCACTGTTCAGTGGCTTGAGAAGGTAATCAAAAGCATCATATTTCAAAGCTGCCTGTGCATAAGAAAATTCAGAGTATCCGGAGACAAAGATGACCAGCAGTTTTAGCTGTGATTCGGATATTTTCTGAAGAAGACTAATTCCGTTTTCACAGGGCATTTGAATGTCCGAAAACAGAATATCTGGATTCTCTGTCTGAATGATGGTCCAGGCATCTGCTGCATTAGAAGCTGTCAGGATGGTATGGGATTTAAAGTCAGACTGCCGGATTATATTTTCCATGGTCTGAAGTGCAATTGATTCATCGTCAACAAGTAATATTTTCATTTCAAATTTCCTGCTTTCTCAATTGGTTTTTCTACTAGTTTCAAAGGAAGGCGGACTATGATACATGCTCCGCTGTTTTCATTATTCTGTAGGATCAGTCCATGATCTTCGCCGTAATAGAGCTTTAGTCGTTTATCAATATTGTAAATGCCATAAGAGGTGGCTGGCTTTTGCTGAAAACTTTTGGAAAAATCTTCAAGAAATTCCCGGGAAAAACCTGGACCGTTATCTTTTACACAAATCTGAAGGTTGGTACCATTGGTACTTCCAAGAATGGCAATGATACCTTTGTCAGAGATTTTTGATGTTCCGTGGATCACTGCATTTTCGATTAGAGGCTGGATGATCAGTTTGGGAATATA
Source organism: Blautia sp. DFI.6.71 (assembly GCF_020593585.1). NCBI lineage: Bacteria > Bacillati > Bacillota > Clostridia > Lachnospirales > Lachnospiraceae > Blautia > Blautia sp. DFI.6.71. The sequence continues at coordinate 7,580 of NZ_JAJDMJ010000060.1, read as the reverse complement.
GTAATGGTATAGTGATTTGGGAATATCAATTAAAATGGACAGATTATCTCCGAAACGGAGCTTCTGTATATAGGTATATTCTTTTACATAATACAAAGCTTCTTCTATGGTGCTGAATGGCTTGCCTTTCAGGGACATGCGTTCAATATCTGCAAGTGCAGTCAGAGCATGATGACATTCTTCTTTTCTATCCATATCTACCAGGCCGGAAATACAATTTAAAGTATTGTAAAGAAAGTGAGGATTGATCTGTGCCTGGAGGCTCTCAATTTCAATGTTTTTTGTAAGAATTTCCTGTTCATGGATCTTTTCAGATAATGCATGGATACGTGAAAGAGTCTGATTGTATACATTGGATAACTGGGAAAATTCAATGGAACTCTCCATATGGATAAATGCATCATTATTGATCGCTTTTGTTTTATTCAGTTTTTCCATAAAATAGTCAAATTCATCTGCTATGCTCCGGGAGATAAAGCGTGTTGCTCCGATGATTGCAATCAGAGCAAGAATAGAGGGGAAAAGCAACAGGATTACAAACATCCGGGCATTTTTATAAACTAATGACTGATTAGTTATCAGCAATAATTGCAGATTATTTATGCTGGTGGAAAAAGAAGATGCTGTATATTTATACGTCTGTGTATTCAGACGTTTATTTTCTACGAGCTCAAAAATGTTCTGTTCTGAAAGTTCAGTAGTATTTCTAAAAATATGATGATTATTATCAATTAAAACAAATTGGTACACGTTACTATTAAGGGAAAAGATTTTGTCAAAAACAGTAGCCTTGGGTTCTACGATTAGTGTACCAAGACGATTCTTTCCTGTAGTTTCAGTTTTTCCAGTCCATTGATAAATATTTCTACATATGTACAATTTATCTGAATCATCAGTACTCCCAAAGAGAAAAGGTAATCCGTGAAAATCATCACCTTTTTTCAGAATCTCTGTAATGTAAGAGGGAGAAAGATCGGATACCAGCTGTGATGAGTAGTTGGTTGTTGAAATCAGCTTTCCGTTGTTAGTGATAAAAAATACATTATCTGAATAGTTCATGCTTAAAGAAGGATAATAGGGAGCATCGTTTAATAAAAGTTGTTGGAATTCCAGCCCATCATCCTGTGTTATATTTATAAGATTGTTCTGTGTTGCATTTTTATAGAAAAAGATACTGGAATCGGAGGTAAACTGAGAAAAATAGGATTCCAGTGATGTGAGCGCCGTATTAGAGTAGGCTGTTTGTTCATGTTCGGAGGATTCCTTCACAGAATGAAAATAAAATATGGTATCAATTGCTCCGATGGAGAGAAATGTGATTAGTAAGATAGGAATCACATAACGTGTGTATTTGATTCGAATACTGACGGGGCGAGTTATTTTTTGTTTCATACAAACCTCTTTCTTATAAATGTATCAAATTATTCTGCTTTTTTATTATAACATATGAGATTCGGAAAAAAAGAGGTGGTAAAAAATTTGGTATAGGATGTCATTATTCTGGAATCGAAAAATACTATAAATGAGAATATAATAAAGACATCAAAGAACAGGAGGTTTTTATTTATGAGAAAGAGAGTAATCAGTACCTTGTTGGCAATGGCAACAACAGCAGGTTTATTTGCCGGAAATGTATCTGCAGTGTACGCAGAAGGAAAGTCATCCGGAGATTATGAATATCAAGAGCTTGAGGATGCCGAGATTACATATTATAATTATTCTGTAGAAGGAAAAGAACTGTATGAGAAGGAAATCGCTGCTTACAATGAAGTTCATCCGAACGTGAAAATTAATCTTGAACTTGTTGGCGGCGGTACAGACTGGCGTTCTACATTAAAGGCTGAAATTTCAAGTGGTCAGGCACCGGATCTTGTGGTTATGGAAGGTGCATCAGATTTTGATACATTTGGCGATATGATTGAAGATCTTAGTGACCAGCCATGGGTGGAGCATATATATGAAAACAATGTCAGTGACTGTAAAGTTGGGGATGCAATAGTTGGTGCACCATCAGGTGTAGTGTGCTATGGTCTGCTGTATAACAAAGCTGTTTTTGAGGCTTGTGGCATTGATGGTTCTACATTAAAGAGTTACGATGATATTGATGCAGCTTTTGGCAAAGTTCAGGATGCTATTGATGCAGGAGAACTTGCAGATCAGTTCCCAGATCTTGAAGCAGTTGTTTCACTTCCGGCGGCAGAATCATGGGTACTTGCAAATCATGGTGCAAATCCGGCAATTCAGGCAGAGTTTGGAACTGCATTTGAAACTTATAAAGCGAAGTCTCTTGATTTTAAATATGCAGATGCATTAAAGGACTATATTGATCTGATGGTAAAATATTCTCCTGATGCAGACAAACCAGAAGCATTGGTTGGAGTTGATTATGATAGTGCAATGGGCGGTTCCTTCTGTATTGGAAAAACAGCTGTTATTCAGATGGGGCAGTGGGTTGCTCCTGTAATCGATGAAATTGATCCGGAACTTCGTGAGAACATTGGCGTTCTTCCAATGCCTTTAAAGGGAGTGGACGAAGATAATATCTGTTATGGTATTGCTTCCTATTTTGTTGTCAACAAGAATTCAGATGATGCAAAAAAAGCTGCTGCAAAAGATTTTGTAAATTGGCTGCTTATGTCTGATGAAGGAAAAGCATTAATTACTTCTAATATCAGTCTTCCATTTGATAATTTTGCAGATTTTCCATCTGAAAACGTAATCAGTCTTGCATGTGAACCATATGCAAAAGAAGGAAATACTTTCTCATTAGTATTTGGTGGTTATCCAGATGGTTGGTCTGATTTATTAGGCGCTGGAATCCAGAGCTATATTGCCGGAGAAAAAGAGTGGGATGCTGTTGTTGAAGAAGCAAAAGCAAACTGGGCAGAAATGAGATAAAGAAAAATTTCAGGACAGCCGGAAAACACTCTGGCTGTCCTTTTATGGAGGAAACGATATGCGTAAATCGAAAAAAATATTCTGGCTTTTTCTTGCTCCCTGTTTGATTACTTTTTGTATTGCTGTTGTAATTCCTACAATAACAGGTATTTATTATTCTTTTACAGACTGGGACGGACTCCATTCAAATTGTGATTTTGTTTTCCTGGACAATTACATCAGTGCATTTCATGATATTTACTTTCAAAATGCTTTTGTTTTTACTTTTAAATTTGTAATTATAACAGTGATAGCGGTAAATGCGGTTGCATTTGCAACTGCTATGTTGGTAACTCAGAATATAAAGGGAAAAAATTTATTTAGAAGTATTTTCTTTATGCCTAATCTGGTAGGTGGTGTGCTGGTAGGATTTGCATGGCAGTTTATTTTTTGTGATGTATTTGACAGTGTTGGAGAGCTTCTTGGAATTAACTGGCTTTGTGATTGGCTTTCTACTAAGTCTACAGGTTTTTGGGGTTTGGTTATTCTTGTTGTATGGCAGATGAGTGGATATATGATGCTGATCTACATTGCACAGATACAGAATATTCCGGAAAATCTATTGGAGTCTGCGAGAATTGATGGTGCAAGTTCTTTTCAGTGTTTCTGGAAAATTAAGCTTCCATTGATGATGCCTGCTTTTACTATTGGACTTTTCCTTACTCTTACAAATTGTTTTAAACTGTATGACCAGAATCTGACTTTAACTGGAGGTGGCCCGGCGAAATCTACAGAAATGCTTACTATGGATATTTGTAATACAGCATTTTCAAGAAACATGTATGGAATGGCACAGGCAAAAGGAATTATCTTCCTTGTTGTAGTTGCACTTATTACAGTAAGCCAGCTGATGTTTACCAAATCTAAGGAGGTGGAGATGTAATGCAGAGGAAAAAAATAATCTCTAAAACAGTGATTATCTTGTGTTGTATTATACTGGCAGCATTTTTTATCTTCCCGATTTTATTATTGTTTATTAACTCATTTAAATCTTTAAAAGAAATTTATATTAGTGTTCTCCAGCTTCCTAAGACACTGAATTTGGACAATTATATTTCAGCGTTCAAAGAACTGGATTACCTGAATGCCATCAAAAATTCCCTGATCATAACCTGTACGGTAACGGTTGCAAACGTGATCTGCTGTTCTATGGCAGCGTGGGTACTGGTACGATATAAGACAAAAACAAGCAAACTGATATTTACCATTTTTTCTGTTGCAGTGCTTGTTCCATTTCAGTGTGTTATGCTTCCATTACTGGCAGAAATGGGAAAATTAAATATGATTAATATGCCAGGACTGATGCTTGTAAATCTTGGATTTGGTTCTTCTATGTCGATCATTTTGTTCCATGGATTTATGAAAAATGTTCCGGTAGAGTTAGAAGAGGCTGCGTCAATTGATGGTGCCAGCCAGCCAAGAATATTCTTTACAATTGTGTTGCCCCTGATTAAGGGAATTGCAGTAACCGTTGCAATCTTGAATGTTATGTCTCTTTGGAATGATTATTTACTCCCATCGTTGACAATCAACCGAAGTGGAACGCAAACTCTTCCTCTTCGGACTTATCTGTTCTTTGGTGCTTACACAAAGAAATGGAATCTTGGTTCTGCGGCGCTTGTTATGGCAATTATTCCGGTAATTATTTTTTATGTTCTTTGTCAGAAGCACATTATTAAAGGTGTAACTGAGGGAGCGGTGAAAGGTTAAGTTTTACTGGCTGTGATGAATAGTGACGGTTAATACGGAAAAAGGAGATAGAAAATATGTGTTGGACTGTAAATGAAATAAAAAAAGGTGTTTGGCATGTTGATGAGAGTGGATTGAATGCCATGTATGTAGTAAAGGGTAGTAAAATGTCTGCAGTAATTGATGCAGGAACTGGAATCGGTGATTTTAAGGGGCTGGTAGAGTCTTTGGTAGACAATCCCTATGTTGTGCTGATTACTCATGGACATGTAGACCATGCTGGCGGATGTGGTCAGTTTATAGAGGCTTATATTAATGAAAGAGATTATCAGGCTGCGCTGAATATAAAGGTAGAAGATCGAGAAAGATATTTAAAGAATATGGAAAGTGCCGGTGCTGTTGCACCTGGAAGCTTGAGTATTGCGGAAGAACTAAAAAATGATAAGAAACCAGAGTTTCGTTTTATGAAAGAAGGGGACATTTTTGACCTTGGAGATAAAAAGCTAGTTATATATGAGATGACAGGACATACGGCTGGATCTGTATGTATTCTGGATGAAGAGGATAGAATTTTGTTTTCCGGTGACAGTGTAAATGATTTGGAACTGATCTGTGCTCCGGCCAAGGATCGAGAGGCTTTACTGAAGGAATGGTATGAGGCTGGAAAAAGAATTTTTGCAAGAAAAGATTCATTTGACATCTGTGGCGGTGGGCATTGTCTGATTCCAATTGAAAAAGCAGAAGAAACACTGACATGTGGGGAAATGATTTTATCTGGTGAATTACAGGCAAAAGTTGAAAAGGTTCATTTTTTCCATGCACCGTTTTATAAGTATAAAGACAGTCGACTTTATAATGGAGATTTTGCAGCATTACATTCAGAGGATAAATAAAGAGAATTTGAAGCTATTACGTGAGGTGAGTTAATAGTATTGTTTCAAGTGAACTCTAACGGTATGACTAAAAAATTGTATATTGTAAGTATAAAAACACGAAAAATGTCCTTGGTAGCTAACCTGGGACATTTTTCTGTATGTGGAGATGGAATGTCTATGATGTAGTGCGAAGATGAGAAATTGAGTTAAAAACGTGAAAATATTATGAATAAAGGCTCATAAAACGTGAAAAATAAATTGACAAATCCTCATAAAACGTGATAGCTTTGAAGAAGGAGGCGGTTCTATGTATTTAAAAAGAAAGATAGATGAGTATCTGTTAGAGTGGAAAAAAAATGAAGAAAGACTTCCGTTAATTATAAAAGGTGCAAGGCAGATTGGAAAAACGGAATCTATTAATCATTTTACAGAACAAAATTACAGTAATATTGTGAGTATTAATTTTGTTCTGGAACCTAAATATAAAACAATATTAAGTGACGGATATGCTGTTGAAGATATTATAAAAAATATTTCTATGATAGATACATCAAAAAGATTTATAGTAGGTGACACTGTGATTATTTTTGATGAATTACAGGAGTTTCCGGATATTGCAACTGCTCTGAAGTCATTTAGTATAGACGGAAGATTTGATGTCATATGCAGTGGTTCTTTGCTTGGAATCAATTACAGAAAAATTCATAGTAACAGTGTGGGATATAAAACAGATTATGAAATGTTTTCGATGGATTTTGAAGAATTTCTGTGGGCGAAAGGATACTCAGAGAAGCACATTGAAGATATCCTGAAACATATGCAGACAGGAACTCCATTTTCAGAAACCGAATTATCAGTCTATAAAAAATTGTTTTTGGAATATTGTGTACTTGGCGGTATGCCTGCAGTAGTAAAAGTATATATTGAAAGGAATCTTTTTACAGATACTCTGGAAATCCAGAGACAGATCCAGATGGATTATGAAGAGGATATCAGAAAATACGCTGAAGGTCTGGATCAGACTAAAATTGTAAGCGTCTATCGGAACGTACCTGTACAGCTTGCAAAAGAAAATAAAAAATTTCAATTAAGTAAAATAGATAAAAAAGCCAGAAGTCGAGAATATATGGGATGTATAACCTGGCTCGAAGATGCAGGTGTGATTTCTGTATGCTATTGTCTGCAGTATCCGGAGCTCCCATTAAAGGGAAATCATGATGACTCAAAATTCAAAATCTATTATCCAGATACAGGATTGCTGATTGCTTCATTAGATGAGGAAGCACAAGAAGACCTTCGGGCGAATAAAAATCTTGGAGTATACAAAGGTGCTTTATATGAAAATTTTGTAGCAGAGGCGTTTGTGAAACAGGGGCTTGGACTATATTACTATAAAAAAGAAAATGCTACCTTGGAAGAAGATTTTTTTGTAAGAACAAAGGATGAGTTGGTTCCGGTAGAAGTGAAGGCGAACAGGAACCGGTCTAAGTCATTGAGGCAATTGATATCCGGTGATTCTTATGGAGATATTCATTGGGGAATAAAACTTGCAGACAGTAATGTTGGAATAGAAGACGGGATTTATACATTTCCATATTTCTGTACGTTCTTATTAAAACGATATCTCAGGGGAAAATGATAGCTATGTGGAGGAGAATAATACAGTAAAAAAATATTGATTCACGCAGAAACAGATAGTAAGTTGACTCTTGCTCCGATAAAAATATAAAAATAAATAGTTTTTGGATTGAAATCCTAAAACTATTTATTTTTGTATCTATTTTGGAATATAATTAGTAAAAAAGAAGGGAGCATTATTATGATTATAGAAAGAAAAGAATATTTAGAAAAACTGATAGCCTGGAAAGATAAGCAGTTGATTAAAATTGTTACAGGTGTACGACGTTGTGGAAAATCTATGCTTCTGGAAATTTATCGCAATTATTTAAAAGAGCATGGGATTGAGGAAGAACAGATTATTTCTATTAATTTTGAATAACTGCGCGTCGCATTCTCGTTACTTCAGCCTGCAAATAAAAAGTCAATACTAAAATTGAAGAAAGTTAAAAAACTTTACAG
>NZ_JAJDMJ010000006.1:0-108182 GCF_020593585.1 Blautia sp. DFI.6.71 | reverse complement strand
ATTAAATTGGCCAGGTTGTATCCGGTTATAGTTTAGAAACTAACCGGATGCAGTAGTAGGCTTTATGGCAATTAGTGAAGGTTACTTTGCGTCATACATGCAGGAATTTTGGGACAAGCTTAACAAAGAACTTGAAGCCGGACGTGAGGGTCGCTGCGTCATCGTTAAGAATGCAGATGGTACGGACAAGCTCTGCCCTTACACCCGCAAGTGCAAGGGATGCCAAAATAAGGGACTGCTTGAACGTCGTAACACCCACCGTGTAGAAATCATTTCGTTAGATTATGAATATGAGGGAGACGGTTTTGATATCGAAGACACCAGCACTCCTTCTGTAGAAGACCAGGTTCTTGAAAAGATTGACCCAGAACCCACTGAGGACGAACTCAAACTTCAGATGTTGGCTCACTTCGATAAGACCAACCCTCGCTACGGACAGATTATCCGTCTCAGCTTAAGCGGAATGTCAATTGACGATATCTGCATTACCATCGGCCTTAAGTCAAGTCGTGGCAGACAGGAAATCAATAACGCACATGATGCCGTTTGTGATTACCTCAAGCTTCGTCATCACAAGAAAAACCGTAAGTAGTACCAAGAGAGCGGTAACACTATATCTGTGCTACCGCTCTCGTTTTTAATGTCTATGAACAGGTCTTCTGCCATTTAACTGAAATTGATCGTGCGATTTGATATCCTTTATTGCTTTTTTTAAGGTACCACACCATGAGTGGTTGTGATATGGATGAGAAGCTTTATGCTTATGAAAGACTATACACAATTCCCTATCAGGAAGTTCAACATTATGTATATACCAGACATGATGCGTATTGTTCGAAACAAGAGTAATATCATATTCATTCGCAACTATAACTGTAAAATACTTTCTATCAATTGATTCTATATCTTCTTTCTTGAACAATAAGTGCCTCCTTAATCTGTTACATCAACAGTTGCATATCCGGCACCCTGCTCCGCTACAAACTGAGCATGAAGTTTCGCCTTTTCTACCTCGAACTTTTTCTTTAATGATTCTATTTCTCTTTCCATAAAATCCGCTTCGGCTTCTGCAATAGCAGCTCTCTCCGCATCCGGTGTAATAACAAGCTTACCATTCTCACAAGTGATAGAAACATAATCTCCGATATCAAAACCTAACTTCTTAAGCCACTGCCCCTTCAACATGATTGTCGGCGTTGCCTTATAGTTATGCCCGCTCTGGCTGATAACCTTAATACTTCTTTTCTTTGCCATAATCGAAATCTCCTTTTCATAATTTGTCATTGATTGCTTGTAACTCTGTCTCTAATTCATTCAGCCCAATGGCACCACCTCCCTCCAGCGAAAAAAATAAGCTGCAAATGCTTTCGCATCAGCAGCTTATCGCTTAAGTTCGGTATATTATGAAGTTATTTCTTTTCCGCTTTTTCCTTATCCATGATGTCGTAATACTCGTCCATATCAAGGGAAAGCTTTATATGAGAGTCTGCTTTTCGGTTGCTCAAGAGGCAGATTGTCTCCACATGTTTCAGAATTTTATTTATCGCCTGAATGTCACCCTCCAATGCTCTTTCGATTACCCAAAACGGTATCAATTTTTTATTATTTACACTTTTTTCTTCCGTTTTCATCTGCATTTTCCTCCAGCATAATCTTTAGTATTTCAAGCGATCGTGTACGATGCTCATGTACCGTACTTCTGACAAGGTTCAGTTTTCTTGCTATATCCGCATCATTCATTTCCACAAAGTATGACAAAAGAATAATGTCCCTTTTTCTCTCTGTCAGTGCAGTTAATGCTTCTGCCAATAGAGCATTTTTTACCTCCACATCATAACCGCCTGCCCGAAAATAGCTTTTTTCCAATTCATATTCATCAAATATAGAAAGGCTCTCCATCTCTTGTTCGGATAATTCTGAAAACAAAGTTTCATGTTTTCTAAGATAGGCTAAATGTCTTTCATAATCCACTATTTCGCCCTTTAATGCCAATTTACATTTTCGATCAAACTGGTGCATTACCGTTTTTTCATCATAGGAAGAAGATTGCTCCATAGAGTTCACCTCCTCCCCGACCATGAGATATGAGCAAAGGTCTTTTTCCCTTTCACTCTTATCCCGTTTGAACAATGCGTTTTGTTCGAATCTGAAAGAAAATTTCTTAAAAATGACATAAAAAAACGTCCTCATAGGTCAAACCTACTGGACGTTTTTAATTTATATTTTTCACAAAACGAATACTCGCTTCCTGTACTTCCATTTTCCTGCCAATGCAGATATTCCTACTATCAAAACTGTGTATATAATTGAATCTCTTAAAACCATAATTCGCAGAGCTATACTTATTACAAGCAAGAAGCTGTACCCCAAAATTAATTGCCTCGATCTTTTTGCATAGAACCTACTATCGACTTTTGACAATGGATGTATCGGATTATCTACAGGAGAAAACAGAACAATTACACAAATGAAGCATAAATAAATAACAAACATACAATCCAACGAAATCACGTTGATTTTTCTTACTAGCATTGCAATATTCACGATTCCTACAGAAATCATACAGCATTTTATTTCTGTATCAGCATGATAACCGCCCGCATACGGGCGCAAAAAATATATTTCCAAAAAGACCAAGATACTAAAACAAAATTCGTGCCACAAAACACCTGATATTGCAATTGCAAAAAAATTTAATAGTATCCAAAAAAGCTGATTTAAACCATATTGAATAATTTCCTTTTCGTTCTGATTTTCACATATTTGGTTTGATATTTTCCTGCTCCACTCACCTATCATTCAATTTTCTCCTACAGAATCTCTCTCTTTAATCATATTAACCCTACATTAAATATATCTCTTTACCTGTTTCAGCATTAACCAGCATGACGTATTTTTGAGAATTATTATCATTTATCTCCAAATACCAGATTGGTTCTGCCGTATATTGCTGATCTTCATTTATGTATGCACGCTCATAAAATTTTGCCCGAGTCACTGTATAAGTAGATTCATCTAATAAGTTTTCATACTTTGTTTCTACCGTTGCTGCGATTTCGTCAAAACCTTTTAACGGTACATTTTCCCCATCTTCCTGGAAATCATAAAGACCATACACACGCAGGCTTTCTATCCCCCGTGTAGAACAAACAGCAACCACTGGACTGGACTCTGGCGTATCATATGCAAGCGCCTGTGCCATAACCGATAATTCAGGATACACAGGAATCCCACTTACTGTCTGCCTTGCATATACGATACATACATCATCCTCGTTTGTCCACTCAGGCTTTCGTTTACTCTCTTCCAGCAATCCTTCAGCAACATATTGGTTTTCAATTTCCCGAAGTATATCCGCGCTCAAAGAAGAAGTCTGAAAAACTAAATTTTCTACTGCATATCCGGCATTTTCAAGAGTTTCTTTTACTTTTTGTACAGCATCCTGATCGTTTACAATAGATTCTGTCGCAGAAGTAAACTTCTCCATATTCTCCGTATTAGTCACCCCTATTTGAGCATAATAAGCCGATTTTTCCGTTGATACTCCAAACTCCATTCCAATCCCTACATTTGTACCATCCGCTAAAACATAATAGTTTTCTTCCGGATATAGATCACTAGCAGGAGTATTATAATGCTCGAGAATTTCTTTTCCTTCTACAAAATTTGCATATGTCTTTTCACTATCCACAAAATGCACACTTTCCAAAATAAATTTGGGAATCTCTTTTCCGTTCCAATTCTCCGGAACTTCTAACTCACACTGAAACCTAACTTTACCGGATTCGGATTCCTTTTCATACGTCTGCGCATACGCATTTTGAGTCAGCATAATAAGCGATAACGCACATATACCTGAAATCATTATGTCTTTTCTCATTTTTCTGCTCTCACTTACAAATCACGGTGTATAACGTCCTTCTACATGTAAACTGCCTACACTTGCTGTACAATGCATAAAATATTCGTACCTGGGCAGCGCGTAGCTCGTATAGGAAGCACTTGCACTTGGAGTATTTTTTGAAATCGTTGCAGTATTAGATGTTGTTGTCGCATGCAGTCTACTGGATTTACAATATAATTTTCCTGAACTACTGAACTTAGTACCTGTCACATAAAACTTCTGCTCATCATCAGCTTTCACCGATCTTTTAGAAATAATATCACCCGGTATAGTAATGTTAAATGTAACTGTATCTGCAAATACCGGAACAGTGCTTCCTGTCAAACATAAACATGCTGCTACTCCACATAACCATTTTTTTCTGTTCATCTTCATCATAATCTTCTCCTTTTCTCTGCATTTTTGCTGCCATCTTTAACTTTTAATTTGTTTCATCTTTTACTTTACTGATCACACCTCCCTCCATCTCATATACCTCGTCGCAAAGAACCTCTATATCCTCCCGGTTATGGCTAGCCAGGATAATCAGTTTATTTTCTTCTTTCATTTTTAACAGAAGCTCCCTGATTTCTCTTACCCCGTTTTTGTCCAGACCATTCATAGGTTCATCCAAAATCAAAATTCCCGGATCTTCCATGATGGCCTGTGCAAGAGCAAGTCTCTGACGCATACCCAGTGAATATTTTCCAACCGGACGCTTCAATGCAGGATCCAAACCAACCTTTCTCAGAACAGAGCAGAGATAATCTTTATTCTTTTTGTTTCGCAAAGTATAAAGAAATTCCAGATTATGATAGCCACTCCAGGTCCGCAAAAAACCCGGATCCTCAATAATGATCCCCGCATCGGTCAGCATATCCTTATCTTTCCCCATCACTTTACCATTGACAGTTATCGTTCCCTCATCACAGGAAAGAAAACCGCAAATAGACTTAAACAAAACAGTCTTTCCAGAACCGTTGTGCCCTACAAGACCATAAATTTTGCCACTTTCACATAAAAGTGAAACATCCTTTAAAACTTTGTTATCTTTGAAGCTTTTACTTACATGAGATACTTCAATTACGTAATCCTGCCTGTCCATATATTTCACTCCTCGCTATATATCCTCATTTTCCCAGTTAAATTCTATTTTTTTTACCTTTATTAAAATAATGACCGTCATACACAAAATCCCTGCTATTAAAAATCCAAACATATAAGGTATAGATGGCAGCCAATAGTAACCATAATCCGGGGTTGCAATCCTTGCCAGTTCAGCCCATATCGTCGGGATAAAAAAGGCCAGTTTATGACGTATCATGGGATGTATATTCAGCACGGGAAATAGAGCGATTGCCAGGGCAAGACCACCTGCAACTGCAGCAATCTTATTCAAAAACAAACTTAGCAGGAACATCAGAACCCCAATAAATGTACAGATACAGGCACAAAGAAGAATCTCCAGCCCTATAAGCTGTAATGGCGAAAATTCAGAGAAAATCTCGTAATAAATAAACACAGAACTATCAAACTGCGTAAGAGCCCTTGTCGTTGCTGCCGTTCTCAGCAGCTTTCCCCATTCATTGCTCCATTCAATGTCCGTTAAAAGAGGAAGTATTGTGCAGATGACTGCCACAACAGTAAGAACAATGGAACGGATAAAAATCCCTCCTATTTGCCCTAATGCCCAACACTTTCTTCCTACACGGATTGCATGATACATATTCACATGCTGCATAAAAGGCACATCCGAGTTCGCATAAATTACTCCAAACCAAAACATAATCAGATAAGAAAAACTACACATCGCAAATGGAAATACGCACCAAGAGGACGGGTAGTCCACTGCAACTGAAAACTGTCGGATAGCCCCTACATATGACCGGCTGACTACAATCATCAATATTACAAAAACTGCCATTTTGCTATTGGCGATTTTCATCATGGAATTTTTCCAGGTATACTGTAATAACTTCATACTCCCACCTCTATAATCTGCTTTTTATTTTTTTGTATATTCCCCAGGTAAGCAGTGCCGAAAAACACAAGCTACAGCCAAAGACTGTAAGAAAGTACTGTATATCCGTCGAAAACCGATTCAAGGTCGGATATATCAGCATTACGCTGAACCAGCCCTTTCCACGATATTCCAATAATATTTGCTGTATTAAAATAGGTGTGATCAATATCAGCATTTTATTAGAAACAAACATAGACAGAAATGAAGCCGCCAATGACAAGGTCCCTGCAAACATCCCCATTTGCAATGCGGACAAAAAAACATAAGGCCAGTAGTGTTTTCCGACAATCAGGGAACCGTACATTCCTTCCATAAAAAAAGCATCCTGTAATCCCTCGGAAGTCCAGGGTATCTTTAACCGTATAGACGCAACAAACAGAAGGCTTCCCAAAACCATAGTGATCACAGACGCTCCATAGACAACCACTGCCTTGGATACCACATATTTCCATGTATTTCCTCTGTTGATGCTGTATCTGGCATATTTATACTCCAAATCCTCGCAAAACACCGTTGCATAAGAGAATGCGCAAAAAGCATAGGCAATCATAATCCCGGACATACTAACAGCGAAACCATATGTATCTAGCGCATTTCCATTTACCATTCCCTCAGTAAACGCATAATCTTCAAGGGAAAACCACATGGATACTGCAACACCCACAATGGCCAAATATATTGGGTAATTTTTTATCAGACGACGGATATCCGTTTTTAAATAATGTGCTCTATTCATCCGTTTCTCTCCTTTTGTAAACAGCTCTTTTTCCACAGAAAAAAATAAATACACAAATACCTGCAGCAAAGCCACTTACATTTATCAGGAATAACATCCTTTTTTTTCTTTGTTTCTCTTTCTTTTTAATCAGCTCTTTGCTTGTTTCGAGAATTGTATCCAATTTGTCATAAGGTATCTTCATGTCTCTGATTTTTTTATATATTTCTCTTTCCCACTCATTCGGGGCATTTTCTATACATTTATTAAGCCTTCTTCGTTCTTCTACAATCGAATAAGGAATTGTGGATCTATTCATAAAACATCCCTTTCGCTAATTTTTATTGCAAGAATATTTCCTTTCCTGTTTCCGCATTAATTAATGTTACAGATTTACTTATATTATTTTCGACTACTTCAAAATACCAGATAGGATCTGCCTTATATTTTTGTCCCTCATCCAGATATACCCTCTCATAGAATTTTGCTCTCGTCACTTCATACTCCGCATCGTTTAAAATATTCTCAAATTTTTCCTCAACCACAGCAGCAATATCCTCGAAAGGCTTCAGTAAAACTTGTTGTTCTCCCTTTTCAAATTCATAAACGCCGCCAATATCCAGAATTTCAATTCCCCGGGTAGAATATATCGCCTGGACAGGAGCATTATCCGGAGTATCGTATGCCATGCTTCTGGCAATACTCATCATTTCATGAAAAATAGGAATGTCTTCATATTTTTGATACCCATAAATAAAATACGCATCATCTTCCTGACTCCAGCTTTCCTTTCTTTTTTCTTCTGTTAAACGACCTTCCTGTAAATATTGTTCTTCCAAATTTTTCATTGTCTGAGAATTTAAGGGGTAACAAGCAAATATAAAGTCTTCTGAATGGTATCCCAATTCATCTATTATTTTTTGTAATTCTGTAATACATTCTTCGCCGCTTTTAAAGGAAACATCTGACTCTTCAAACACAACCTGATTATTTGAATTTCGCGCACCGATGGATGAATAATATTTGGAATTGCTGCTTCCGTAAGTAATGCCTTCATTTATATCAAGACATTCATCATTTGCAAATAGATAATAGTCTTCTGGTGCCCTCCCTTCATTTACCGGAATTTCCGATTTTTCAATTATTTCTTTTCCTTCACCGAATATAGTCCATGCTTTTTCCCTGTCACAGCTATATAGTCCCTTTACATCAACTGTGCTTATAGCTTGTCCTTTTATATTTTCCGGCACTTCCAACTCACAATTAAATTTTACCTTCCCCGAATCAGAGGTTTTTTCATACTTTTCCGGGAAACTATATTCTGCTTCTTCCATTGAGACTATTTCTTCCCCTGCTTTTTCTTTGACATCTACAGAACTCTTGTTACATCCAGCCAAAACCGAACATATACATAATGTCAGGCAAAACCATCTTATTTTTTTCAGCATATTTTTCTCCTTAAATTCAGCTAAGGGATACCGTATGTGTATCCCCTAACTGAACTTGTTATTTTAAATGTTATTCGTAAATATTACGGAGTATATCGTCCCTTCACTCGAAGATATGATACACTGGCAGATGTTGTCATGTAATACGTCTGCCCTGATGGTGCATTACTGTAATATAGTGCGCTACTCGACAAATAACTCGGAGAAATTGACGCTATCCTTGACTGTATTGCACTATTCGTACGATTAATAGACCTGCAATCCAATCTTCCCGTCTTATTAAACAAAGTTCCTGTTACATAAAACCTCTGTTCCGAATCAAATTTAGCAGCTCTCGGAGAAAGGATATCTCCTGGTACCGTGACGTCAAAATCAACTGTTTCAGCAAATACCGGAACTGTACTGCCTACCAAACATAAAGAAGCAACTAAACCACACAATGTTCTTTTAATCTTTTTGTTCAACATAATTTGAATCTCCTTTCATTTTGAATTCTTTAATTTTTTTACGGCCGTTGGGAGTTTAGGCTGGTATCCTAAGAAAGGACAGGTTGTATTGGCATCTCTTACAGCTATCCTCTTTGCTATGTACCCCAATACCTTGTTCCCATTTGTAGAAGTTCTCTTATCCATTGGCTTGCACCTCCCTTTGAAGTGATTGAATTGTAGCATATAATTATTGATTATTTATTCAATTGTCAAAATTCGCCCACGATTTTGTCAAAATTAGACTTTTCTTTCAAGTAAAAAAGAGACCCCTAACGAGTCTCTTAGTTTTTAATCCGCGACATATATAAAAGGACCTGAACACAGAATCTATTAGATGTATAATCTATTTTTATTTCTCCTCCATTGGCAATGACCACTTTTTTTACATTTTCTAATCCAATACCATGTATTGCAAGTTCTGGCTGAGTTGTCTGCAGTCCATTTCTCTTTTCAAGGATTTTTCCTGAATAGCTGTTTTCTATAAAGATTAATAACACCTCTTGTTTTATTTGCATTTTTATAGTTAGTAACTTTTCCTTCGATTTACTGGCCTCTCTTACTGCATTATCTACCAGATTCCCCAAAATCACGCAAATATTAAAATTATTAAAATATAGATCTTTCGGAATATTTATTTGAACATCTACTTGATTCAGCGTCTTGTTTGCTTTCTGCAGCATATAATTTAATACTCCGTCTATTTCCTGATTACCTGTAGTTGAATATTCTTTTGGATTTAGCATAAAATCCTTCATGCCGCTTAAATATTTTATCATGTCGTCATTATTATTTTTTTTAGCCATTGCAGACAACTCAATGATATGATGTTTTATATCATGCCTCAATGCTTTCGCCCGTTCTTCCGATTCTCTGGCTATATCTAATTGATAAGAATAAACTTCTAACATCTGTTTAAACACCTGCTCATTCATACGGGCAGAATAAAATTTAAGGAGTGAATGATACAGATAAAAAATGAGAATATTAATAAAAAGAAGTGCCAGTGCTGCAAAAATAACAATTTCTTTTATTTCATGCGCAACAATAATCAGATAATATATATATACAATACTGACAACAGGAACCATTAAAAGTGCAGCCATATTTAATGCCGGTAATGTAATTTCTTTTTCGGGTTCTGTTGTCCTCTGGATAATAATTGCAATAAATAATAAAGCAAAGCTGGTAATACATTCACATACCTGATTCACCGGCTGTCCCATCGTATATTTTGTTAAAGATAAAATGACAATGCTGTCAACCAATGCATTAATCACATATATAACAAATACAGCCAAACATTTCTTTGTTTTCTTTATGCGGTATGGAAAAAAAATCAAAAAAAGACTTGTAATGTTTGACAAAATATTCATAGCCGGAGAGGAAAATAGCAAGCTTATCGCACTTGTCCATGCCCAGCCTATAATATATAAAATAGAGACATGCTTCCATCTACTCTCTTCTTTTTGCACAAAAATACCAACAAAATACTTCAATGCGTAAAAACGTAATGCATTTGCCAGTAACGCTATAATATCATTAAATATTTTTAAACTCATCTGCAGCACTCTCCAAAATCTTTCTTCGTACATCTGCACGATTAATTTTACTTATATTTAGTACATCTCCATTCAGCATTTTTACCCACTCGTATGTAAATTCCTTTACATAATTTTTATTTACTAAATACGATTTATGTATTCTTAAAAAAACATTTTCTGGAATTCGTTTTTCAATCTCATTCAATTTTCCATAAAATGTTCTGATCTCTTTTTTCATTACAATATTAATTTTTCTTCCAGTACTTTGAAAATACAAAATATCTTTATACGAAATGCGATATGTACTATTTTGAGTTTGGAACTCAAATCCCACACTATTTTTTCCCGATATACGATAAATATTATCCAAAACATGATATATCTTCGCCGCTTCTATGGGCTTTACCAAAAAATCAAACGGGCGATTTTGAAAAAGCTGTAATGCATAATTTTCCTTTGAAGATATATATATCAAAAATATATTCTCTTCTTCAAGAACCTCTCTTATATATTTGCCTACCATAACTCCATCTTTCCCTGGCAATTCTATATCCAGAAAAAGAATGTTTATTTTCTCTCTTTTCAAATAATCCAACAAAGTATCTCCAGAATAAAAAACTTCTGTCACAAGTGAAACGCTCTTCTCTTTCGCATATTTCAGTATAATCTCTTCTAGCTCGGAACATGTGCTTTTTTCATCATCGCAAATTATAGTCTTCATGATTTTTCCCTCCGGGAAGTATAATACTCTCTCGGTATTACTCATGCAAGTCATCTCCTTTTAAATCTTCACTCAAAACCGTTTTTAGATATTTATAGTATATTTTTCATCAAAATAATTGTCAAATAGATATTTAAAATCGAATAAAATTATTTTAAAACACTTACAATATGTATAGGAGGTGTCATGAATGAATGAGGAAACTGATTTTTCAGCATTTATCAAAAATAGAATTACTGAATTACGTTGTCAAAAAGGAATCTCCGAATACACTTTGAGCTTAGCAATCGGTCGTTCGCAAGGATATATACAATCAATTAGTTCTGGCAGAATATTACCCTCTATGAATACTTTTTTAGATATTTGTAAGTACTTCGATATTACTCCTACTGAATTTTTTGATCCATCTTTTCAGAACCCTACTTTGTTACATTCTATTATTTCAGATATTAGTAAATTTTCTGAAGAAGATTTATTATTACTTTCATCCGTTTTAAAGCGAATAACAAGGAATTAAATTCTATTATCCAATAGGTGAACAAGAATTAACTTTATTTTAATCTTGCTCACCTATTTTTTCTGGTTTATATATATTTATAAGCAGCAATTTTTCAACACTATAGAGCAAGTGGTCAATAACCCTTTCCGGGCTATTGACCACTTGCAACTTGATGGGGATTTCGTTTCCCCATACCCTCGACCACAATCACAGATATGTGTATTGGTTTCCATTTACATGGTCACAGTGCGATAATTTTTCATTCCTTACTTTCCCAGCAGGCTGCGAAATTTGGATTTTCTTATGAAGCCACTACCACGTAAGAAAGGAAGTTATCAATGACAAGACCTAAGAAAGAGGAAACTCTTGCAAAAACTAAAGATGTGCATTTACGCATGAATGAAACTGAATATGATCTTCTTGCAGAAAGAGCCAAGGCTAACAGCATGACGGTTTCTGATTTTGTCCGAAGTGCCCTGGACAACCAGAAAGTCATCATCAAATACGAAATTACCGCAGATGTTCCCGAAATAAAAAAACTTATTAGCGAGTTTGGTAAAATTGGCAGCAACCTAAATCAGATTGTCCGATATTTTAATCAGGGTGGAATCCTCTCTTCTGAAATGAGAAATGAAATCCGAAAGTCTCTCCGGGATATTTATGAAATGAAATATGAAGTGATGAAAATGGCAGGTGATTTTCGTGGCAGTAATTAAACATATCGCAAACAAAAACTCTGACTATGGAGAATCGGAACGGTATCTTATCTTCCAGCACAACGAGTATACGCAAAAACCGATTCTTGATGAAGAAGGGCATATGATACTGAGAGAAGAATATTATCTGGACGGTCTGAACTGTGATCCATTCTCTTTTGCATCTGAATGTCAGGAACTGAACAGCTACTATCACAAGAACAAAAACTTCAATGAAATAAAATCCCATCACTATATCATCAGCTTCGACCCAAAAGACAGGGATGAATGTGGATTGACCGGTGAACGTGCCCAGCAACTCGGATTGACTTTTGCAAAGAAAAACTTTCCCGGTCATCAGGCTTTAGTCTGTACTCATACCGATGGTCATAACGAAAGTGGAAACATCCATGTACACATCGTAATCAACAGTCTCCGTAAATATGACATACCCCAGGAACCCTATATGGAATTTGACTGTGAAGCAAAAGCCGGATACAAACACCACCTAAGCACAGCATACCTTACCCATTTAAAACAGGAAGTTATGGATATGTGTAAAAAAAAGGACTACATCAGGTTGATCTGCTCACTCCTGCTGAAAGAAAAATCACAGAAAAAGAATATTGGGCACAACGCCGTGGACAGGAAAAGCTCGATGAACTGAATCAGAAAATGAAAGAAGATGGAATCACACCAAAGGAAACACGTTACCAGACAGAAAAACAATTTCTTCGTGACGCTATTGATGATGCTGCAAGCACCGCCCAATCACCAGAGGAATTTTCAAAAATCCTTGATGAAAAATATCACATCATCTTCAAGATCAGTCGAAACCGATACAGCTATCTTCACCCTGGCAGAAAAAAATATATCACTGAAAGGAATCTTGGAACCAGATACACAGAAGATTTTCTCTTGAAAGCATTTGAGGAAAACACGAAATCCCATAGAGAACAGAAAGAAGAAATTCTGGAACAGCAGTCTCCGAATACTTCCACAGATTTACCAACTGTTCCTTTCTCTGATACTTCTGCTATCTCTACACCATTCATTTTCATAAAATCAGATCTCCGGCTTGTCATAGATCTGCAAACCTGTATTAAAGCACAGCAAAGTGGAGCCTATGCTCAAAAAGTAAAGCTCACCAATTTGAAGCAGATGGCTCAGACTGTTGCCTACATACAGGAACATGGCTATGATTCTCTTGATGATTTCCATGTAGAACTCAATCAGGCATCAGACCAGACCAGTGCTCCCAGAAAATCTTTAAAAGATACTGAACAGCAACTTAAAGATGTGAATGAACAGATTGAAAAAGTAAAAGATTTATAGACTGTTATTTTTTATCGGCATTTGTCATTTCAAAATTCAGGTATTGAGGATTACTATTTGCCATGTTAAAATAATGATACAGGAATCCATGTTTACTATGTCCCATTCTAAAGGAAAGCAGGTGGTGTTTTTACAATGGATAATACAGAAGAAACATTAGATTTTGAGCAAAAACATAAAGAAGATCTACAACGCCTCAGGGGGTTCCGTCTTTTAGATGATGATTTTATGAGTAAAGTTTTTGAAGATAAGGCATGTGCGGAATTTCTACTTCAAATTATTTTGCAAAGACATGACCTTAAAGTACAATCTGTGCAGGGACAATACGATATAAAAAATTTACAGGGACGTTCTATTCGCTTGGATATATTAGCTGTTGATTCCAATAACCGCATTTATAATATAGAAATTCAAAGAAGTGATCGTGGTGCTGATGCAAAACGTGCAAGATACAATAGCAGTCTTATAGATGCCAATATAACTGAAGCTGGCGATAAATATGATGCTCTCACTGAAACCTATGTGATTTTTATTACCGAAAATGATGTATTAAAAGCCGGGCTTCCAATTTATCATGTTGACCGCATCATCCAGGAAACCGGTGAACCATTCGGTGATGAAGCTCATATTATTTATATAAATTCCCAAATCAAAGATGAAACAGAACTCGGAAAACTAATGCACGATTTTTCCTGTACCAATCCGAAAGACATGTATTATAAAATCCTTGCTGACAGAGTACGTTATTTTAAAGAAGATGAGGAAGGAGTTTTGACTATGTGCAGAGAAATGGAAAATATGCGAAAAGCTGAACGCATTGAAATTGCTAAACGTATGCTGGCCTCCGGTAAACTCACTTACGAAGATATTGCCGCTTTTACAGACCTGACCTTAGAAGAAATCGAAGCGCTGGCTGTACAAAAAACCGCATAACAAAAAGAGGAACCATCTCGCTATATACAGATGTGTTCCTCATTTCTTTATAAATAAAAGAAAAAAACTGAATCATAATAAAAAAACGCAGGAGAAATCTAAGATGAAAGCACATAAATATTGGTCACTTGGTGCATTGGCAGCAATGTTTGGAATCTTTTATACTGGCTATAAAAATATGAAATCCGCTCATAAGTATTTTGCTTGTAGCTCTCTGTTCTGCATGATCATAGCTATCTATTCTGGGCATGAAATGATTTCTGGTAAGTCTAAAAAAAGAAAGACTCTGTTTCCGATGGAGAATAGCAAGCCGAACCTGTGAAAAGGAGACTTCGACGGTCTTACAAATGCTATGAAAAGAAGTATTCTATGCTGTTTTTTCTTCTTTATTCTATTTTTCTTCCTCCAACTCCCGGAGGACTTCTTCGCCGTACTTATCAATCATCCGTACCAGAAAATCAATGCACCGCTCAAATTCAATATTCTGTTGCATAAGCTCCTCCCGTCATTGTTTTAATCTGAGCTTATTTTACAGAACCTACCGGAAAACCACATTGAATAGAAATTGATTTTAAATTGACACAATCAATTTAAAAATATCCGCATTTTCTTGATCAGGAGTTATATCCACAGATTGGATTTTCCATTGGAAAAACTCTATCCGGTCTTTTAACAAAACAAACATAATTTACGGCGGGCAACTTGCCCGCCGTTATATTCAACTATTCGTCAAATAAATATATGCATCTTCCAAAGTGATATCATTATCCGGGACACACTTCTCATTTGGCTTTCCTTTGCTTAATACTTTCATATGAATTCCATTTTCTACATACTGCTTAGATGATATAGAATAATTGGCTTCTAACAAACGGGCTTCTTCTGCATTTTGTACCGTACAATTCCAAACACAGCCCTTTGCATTTTCCAGCAACCCACTCACGCTTCCAGAATATAAAAAACTTCCTTTTTTCATAATGGCAAGCTGTGTACAGGTTGCTGCTAAATCTTCTACTACATGAGTGGAAAACAGTACAGTTCTATCCTTTGAAAAATCAACCAAAAGATTGCGGATCCTGATTCTTTCTTCCGGATCTAACCCAGTTGTTGGTTCATCAATAATCAAAAAATCCGGATTATTAAGGAGTGCCTGTATGAGTCCGACACGTCTCTTCATACCACCAGATAATTGCCGCATTTTTTTATTCTGATGCTCTGTAAGAGAAGTCTTTTCCAAATAATAGGTAATTCTTTGTTTGAGGTCATTTGTGGATACTCCTGATAGTCCACCCATATATACAAGGCATTCTTTCACCGTAAGATTCGGATATAAGTCGATTTCCTGTGGAAGATAACCAATCTTTTTCTGTATTTTTTCATAATTTCCCTCGTTATACAGAATTCCATCAAGCGAAACCAATCCTTCCGTTTGTTTTAAAACGGTTGTAAGAACCCTCATCAGCGTGGTTTTTCCCGCACCATTCTCTCCCAAAAGTCCGTAAATTCCCTTAGGTATTTCAAGAGATGCCTTATTTACTGCAACCACACCATTTTTAAATCTAACTGTTAAATCATTTATTCTAATACTCATAATCTATCCTCTTTTCTTTAAAGCCATTGGTAATACTGCAAATAAAAACAGCCCCGCTATAAAAGACACAAGCGTTCCATAAATCCAACTCTCGGACATTAATTGAGTAGGTTCACAAAAGCTGAAAGAAAACAATCCCAGATTTCCGAAAAATGAACTTCCCGCTTTTGATATAAGTCCAATGACAATTCCAAATAAACCTCCAATACCTGCCCACATATTTCGAAGCAATGTACACAAAATCACAGAGCATATACTCCAAAGCCAGATAGTTCCAAACATTGCAATGAAATATAAAAGAAATATCTGAATACCCGAAATGCCTTCGTTTACACTGCCCGGTTTTTGCCAGAAAAATAAAACATATCCAACACAGGAAAGTATTAATAAATATAATATTTGAACGCCCACTCTCTGCGATATTACTTTTAACTGCTTTTTTTGATCATACAAATGAAATACATCGGCACGCTTACTTTTTACTTCCATCAAATATGTGTCACTACAAAAAATAATTGTTAAAAACGCTATTGGCGACTGAATCGCTGAACCGATTTCTTCATAGTATATAATCGGATGAATAGCACACAATATCAGTATAAATGCACATGAATAAAAAATCTTATATAACGACAGGCAGTTTTTGAGTTCCGTTTTCAATAAACCCTCCTCCTTTTCCAGATTGTAACAGAAATACATACTAATATAACAGATGAGATCACAAGCATAATCTGATTTATATTTGACATTTTGGCTACATGTGTTTCAAAAAATCTGCCAGGGAATCGCACCATAATAGAGAACAGTCTCATATAATAAATATCATTCTTCATGGTCAGCATATTTGAATATATAATGTGTAAAAACAAGATTGGTGCTGCCGGAAGCGGATTTTTAAATATTACTGCTGTAATTGTATAGACACAACATATCATCAAAAGATTCGGAACAATATAGATCAGAGAATTCACGCAAAAATCAATTGGTGTTACTGGAAAGCCCGATTCTAAAGACGTTTTCAAACACAGCATAAAGAATATAACATTCAAAATCACTAATATTCCCAGCATACTAATGAATCCGCTTATTACTTTCCCACATATATATTGGATTGCCGTAACAGGCTTTGTATGTAATAATTCATAGGTACTTTTTCGTGTATCCTGAATAAATAAAAATGATAGCAAGACTGTTGCAAAAAAGGCCATATGCAATCCTGCAAAATCCGTAAATTTTTTTGCAAAGTACCAGGAAAAAGAATGTTCGGATAATTTCTGTTCGATATAATGATTGATTTCTTCTGCTGTCCCCTTATGAATTTCAAGGTCCTCATAAGCATATATTGCATTATAATAGCCATATTGGGATTCCAAAAACTCAGCAGCAGTCTTTACATCCATATTCTGAATTTCTTTCATTACATAATCTGCTTCCTGCCTGCTAAATCCAAAACCATTTTTGGAGGTGTCCATTAACGTCTCTTTGATCGTATCTTCCCACTCCCTTCTTCTTTCTTTATCATCAGATGTGGGAATGTACCCATCCATGACATCAGCATCTTCCAATGCTACGTCATTTTGTGTGATCTGTTCATTCTGTTTGATATAATGAATTTGCAAATACGATGACAGACATTGATACATACTGGCAACTATAATAATCAAGCCAATCCACAAAACAGGGTTCTTTAAATAATCAAGTATACTTCTTTTTATGATTGTTTTCATTGTATCTCTTCCTTTCTTTATTTCTTTAACAACATCATACAAATCAATTCTCAATAAATTCACAACAAAAAAGACTAAAACCACTTTATTTGTGATTTCAGCCTTATAAAGTATTTTTATTCAGCTTTGAAAAGAGCTTCTACATGAGCACCGCCTTGTCTGGCATTATATATTTTCAAATTTCCTCCATGCTTTTCACAGAAAATACGAGAAATATACATACCAAGACCAAAATGCTTTAAATCATCTTGTGGATTCTTATGATAAAATGGTTCTGTTACTTTTTCCTCAGTATCCACAAATCCTATTCCATCATCTTCAACAGAAATTATAAGAAAACCATCCTTTTTCTTTATCTGCAAAGCAATACTTTTTTGTGCATATCGAACCGCATTTTCCAGTAAGTTGTCTGTCACTTCCATGACAAGTTCTTCATCCACTTTCACAATGTTTTGTTCCTGCACTCTTTCTACCTTACATAATTTACTTTCCTTCTTGGACAGCATGGCAGCTTCTGCCTCAATCTTTTTTGTCAGTTCCGATAATTCTATCTCTGAGCATTGCAGTTCCCTCTGTTCTAAATGAGACATTTTTCTCATGTTTTCCGTGAAATGCTCTATACGGTCAATCTGATACATGCCTGTTTGTAAGATATCAATAACATCCTCTGTTTTTATACTCTCAGCAGAAACAAACTCTAAGAGCATTTCCTGATACCCACGCAATATGGAAAGTGGAGAACGTATATCATGTGCAATTGCATTCCGCAAAGCCTTCTCGTCATCAATCATTCGCCACATCTTTCTGTTGTTATCTGCTAAATCACTTCGCATCATTTCAAATTCTTTACACAAAGTTCCCATCTCATCTTTATTTTCATAGGACACATGAAAATCCAGTTCATTATCTGCAATCATTTGTGAGGCATCTTTTAGTTCCTGTAGAGGTGTCTTTAACTTATTTTTATAAAAAAAGAATACCGCAGCAACACTCCCAACAATCGAAAAAATCAGTACCGAATATGTTTCCATAAAGTCACACATTTCCGAAAGATGATAGTCCAAACGATTCATCTGCGATTGATTAGGTCTTGATATCTCAATCTCGTATTTCTTTCCATATTGCTGAAACACATCCGTATAATCTGCATAATCAATATATTTTTCCCATATTTTATTCTGCATATTTCTTGCAAAATGAACTGTAAATCCAGATAACAGAAATGCTGCCGTTAAGCTGATCACAAAATAAAGCAGAATTGTTTTTTTCAGTGACAAGTTTCTTATTTTTTCCATCGGTATCCAATCCCCCATACAGTTTCTATGTATTCTTTTTCTGAATAATCCGCTATTTTTTTCCTTATACGCCGTACTAATTCCGTTATCGTTCTACTGTCCCCTTCCGCATCATATCCACAGACTTGTGCATATATACGTTCTTTATCAAACACCTGCCCTGGATGCATGGATAAGAATTCAATAATCTGATATTCAATTTTTGTGAACTCCATCCTGTGTCCAGCTATAGCTACTATTTTTTCAGAATAATCAATCAGCATTTCATCCATGAAACGGTATTCCGTTTTTTGTTGATGCCTTTCTTCTCTCTTTATGTTTGTGACAATCCTTGCTTCCAACTCCCGAAGACTAAATGGTTTCGTAATATAATCATCCCCACCTGAAAGCAACCCATTAATTTTATCATCTTCGTCAACTCTTGCTGTCAGAAATAAAATTGGACATAACACTTTACTGCGTATCAGACGACATACTTCAATCCCATCCATGCGTGGCATATTGATATCCAACAAAATAATATCCGGTTTCATTTTTATTTTATTTAATGCTTCCATTCCATCTGTAGCCGTAATGGTTTCATATTGTTTCATATTAAAATAACTACAAAGCATTTTCACCAATTCTTTATCATCATCAACAACTAAAATCTTGTATTTCATCCAAACCACCTCCAGTATCCATATTATACGATAAAAAACAATGAAATCACAACAAGAGTACATGAAGAATGTACGCACAATATATCTTTTTTCTCAATTCCAGCTCAATTTCCACTCAATGTCTTTTACCTCCGATTTTCGTATGCTTATCTCACAGCAAAGCAGTACCACACCGGTATGACCTGCTGAATCAATCAATACGAAAACGGAGGTATTTTTTATGCGAGAACTCAAAAACACAAAAATCATCGCTGTAGATCATGGCTATGGCAATATGAAAACAGCAAACACCGTCACACCAACCGGAATCAAAGCCTATGAAACCGAACCAATCTTCACCGGGAATATTCTGGAATATAACGGCATTTACTACCGGATTGGCGAAGGACACAAAGAATTTATCCCGGATAAAGCTATGGACGAAGAATATTATCTTCTGACGCTAATGGCTATTGCAAGGGAACTGAATGTTTTTTCCATCCGTGAAGCAGATGTTCATCTGGCTGCCGGACTTCCTCTGACATGGATCAGAACTCAAAGAGAAGCTTTTCGTTCCTATCTGCTCCAGAATCCAGAAGTCCGTTACCTTTTTAACGGCAAAGAGTATCATCTCCACTTTGTGGGATGCAGCCTTTACCCACAGGGGTATCCGGCTATCGTAAACCAACTTGGAGATTTCAAGGGAACCAATCTCCTTGCAGATATCGGAAACGGAACCATGAACATTCTGTATATCAACAATAAGAAAGCGCAGGAGAGCCGATGCTGGACAGAAAAACTTGGTGTAAACCAATGCATGATTGCTGCAAAGAACGCTGTTCTGGACAAATTCGGAGTGAAAATTGAAGAATCCACAGTAGAACAGATTCTGCGGTTTGGAACAGCTGACATTTCAGCACCATATCTGGATTGTATCAGTTCTATTGCCAGACAGTATGTGGCAGAACTTTTTTCCACGCTCCGCAAATATGAATACAATCCTGACCTGATGCGCCTGTATGTGGTTGGCGGCGGTGGATGCCTGATCCGTAACTTCGGAACGTATGACAAATCACGAGTCACCATCATTGATGACATCTGCGCCACCGCTAAAGGTTACGAATCTCTGGCTTATATGAGCCTGAAAAGGAGGGGATAAACCATGCAGAACAATATCCGCAACACAAACCTGCGTTTTAATCTGGACAAAGAACAGCAGCGGAGAGCCTGGGAATATTTACAGACAATGGACAGGCAGGATTTTAAATCTTACAGTCAGGTAATCTCTCTTGCACTGGTAGATTATTTTGACCGCTACTACCGCACACGGGCTGATCCTTATCTGGAAACAAGAGAACGGGAAGAACTTTTTGTGAAACAGATTGTAGATGCAGTGGAAAACAGTCTGAAACAGGCATTGCCACTTTTTCTTTCCGGACTGACTGCAGGCATGGCGCAAAGGGAGCCCCAAATCAGGGTGTCCTTTCCAACACCTGAAAATTCACAGCCAGATAGTGATGTAGACTGGGATTTTCTTGGCGAATAACTGATTGGAGGTGAACACATGACGGACTTTCTGACAGCAGACACCAACCTGCCATCTTATATGATGTTTCCCCGTTTTCTTCTGGACATGGAAATAAACGAAACTGCCAAAATGCTTTATATTATCCTGCTCGACCGGGCAAGGCTTTCCCAGAAAAATGAGGGCTGGTCAGATATCGCTGGTCATGTGTTCATTTACTTTACAATTGAAGCACTGGCAGAAGTTCTCCACAAAAGCCAGATGACGGTTAAAACTGCTCTGGCAGTACTGGAAAAACAGGAGCTTATCTTCCGAAAACGGCAGGGACCCGGACAGCCCAATCGGATTTATGTAAAACTCCCAAAAGAAACCATCCACTATATAGACAGATTTCTTTCCCTAAGACAGACAGAAAACTATCCTATTGATAGACAGGATTCTTTCCCTGATACAGACAAAAAACTGTCTGGTAATAAGAAAGAGATAAAAAAGAACAATTTAGAAAAAAGAGGGAGTAAGGAGCCACTCTCACCCTATGGAAAATTTCAAAATGTTTTTCTGTCAGAAAAAGAATTTGAAGATATCCGGCAGACAATCCCTGACTGGAAGGATTATATTGAACGCTTATCCGGTTATATGGCTTCTACCGGAAAGCAATATCAGAACCATGCAGCTACCATCATCAGTTGGGCAAGACAGGATCATCCTGCTTCCTGGCAAAGAAATTACGAAAGTGAGGAATATGAAACACTATGACAAGATTTATAGAAAAAGCAACCGCTATAACACCAAACAGAGAGCTTCAGCCTGATGAATATTTTAACGAAACAGACCACCTGATCTACTGTTCCAAATGCAATACGCCAAGACAATGCCGGCATGAATTACAGGGAAAGGTTCTTATTCCTTCCATCCGCTGTAAATGCCAGCAGGAAATCTTTGAGCAGGAAGAAGCCCAGAGAAAACTTCATGAAAAACAAATGGAAATAAAGCATCTTAAAACCAGCGGCTTACAGGACAAAGCACTCTATGACTACACTTTTGCCAGGGATAACGGCATCAATCCTGAAATAAAACTGGCACACAATTATGTAAGCAACTGGGAAGAGATGAAAGCAAACGCTTCCGGACTTCTTATCTGGGGTGATGTCGGTACTGGAAAATCTTTTTTTGCAGGCTGCATTGCCAATGCCCTTCTGGAAAAAGGCGTTCCTGTACTGATGACCAACTTTTCCCGGATTCTGAATACCCTTACCGGAATGCATTTTGAAGACAGAAACCAGTTCATCAACAGCTTAAACCGCTACAGTCTTCTGATTATTGATGATCTCGGAATTGAGCGGAACTCTGACTTTGCACTGGAACAGGTATTCAATGTGATCGACAGTCGTTACCGCAGTAAAAAGCCCCTGATCATAACGACCAATCTCACTTTATCAGAGCTAAATAACGCCGCTGATATCGCACACAAACGAATTTATGACCGTATTCTGGAGAGATGTATTCCTGTCCGTATCAATAACCGGAATATCCGTCAGGACAATGCAACAGCTAATTTAAAACAGGCGAAAAAAATCCTGTTGAACAATCATGCTCCGAACCAGAATTGACTCGAAGAAGTATAACACAATGATTACTTTTCACTGACAGTGGTACTACTTTCTTTCCTCATTTATTACCAGAAATATGCCACTGTCAGTTATCTAAAACCATAGTACCAAACCAAAAGATTTTAAAACCAAAACTGCCCGGATACGGGCATAAAAAGGAGGTGCCAGATATGGCAGATAAAAGAATCATGACACCAGAAGAAAAAGCACTTTTACAGGCAAAACACCGCCAAGAAGAAGCTGAAGCAAGAAATCGCAAAAAAGAGCGTGATGCCAGAACACACAGATTAGTCCAGGAAGGAGCAATTTTAGAAAGTATTGTTCCCCATATTAAGGAAATGGATTTAGATTCCCTGAAACGGGAGCTGATGATCCGGCTACGGGGAATGTAAACGCACAAGTTCTACTCCCGAAGGGCGCACTTACTCACCACCTGATAAATCAGGCAGTGGTATCCCCTTCGGGGCTCGTGCGCTCTGCCGAGGGCTTTATCCGCTGTTGCAGGCAACATCGAAAGGAGGTGCCAGATATGGCAATTTATCATATTCAAGCCAAGGTCGTCAGCCGTGGTTCCGGTCGGTCTGCTGTTGCTGCTTCTGCTTATATGAGCTGTAGCCGGATGTACAATGATTATGATGGTATCCAGCATGACTATACCAGAAAGCATGGGTTAATCTATCAGGAAGTGATGCTTCCACCAATGGCTCCATCGGAATGGAATGACCGGGAACAACTCTGGAATGCTGTGGAAGAAACCGAAAAGACCAAAGACAGTCGACTGGCAAGAGAATTTGTTGTCGCACTCCCTGTTGAATTGGATAAAGACAGTAATATTTCTCTTCTTCAAGATTTTATTAAAAAGAATTTTGTAGATATGGGGATGTGTGCTGATTTTGCCATTCACGATACAGATAGTCACAATCCCCATGCACACATTCTTCTTACTGTCCGACCACTAAATGAAAATGGAACATGGCAGTATAAAACCGAAAAAGAATATCTCTGTATCAAAGATGGGGAAGAAAAAGGATTTACTGCTTCTGAATTTAAAACTGCTCAGAAACAGGGATGGGAAAAGCAATATCGCTATAAAATAGGAAAAAAGAAAGAATATCTGACTTCCTCTGTTGCACAGGAAAAAGGATATGAACGGATTGATAAACACCCCAAGAGTAGCCGATATGGCAGACAGAATCCTATTTCCGAACAATGGAACAGTGATGAACAACTTTTCATCTGGCGGGCAAACTGGGCAGATGCCGTAAATAAAATGCTTGCACGTAATCAGATAAATGCTACCATTGATCACCGCAGCTTTGCAGATCAGGGAATCACCGAACAGCCAACCATCCATGAAGGCTACATTGCCCAGAATATGGAAAAGAAAGGCATGATAGCAGACCGCTGTGAAATCAACCGTCAGATTCGTGCGGATAACAAAATGCTCCGAGAATTAAAAGCAAAAGTAGCAAAACTGGCTGAAGCTGTAGAAAAGTCTATTCCAATAATTGCAGAAACATTGGAAGCAATCCGCAATCATATGATCTTTACACAGTACCATTTACTTCACAATGAAATGCAAAAAGAAGTAATTCATGACTGGATGAATCATTTTAATCCCATACTGAATAAATATAATGCTGTTAAGAAGAAACTTAAAGCGAAAGTTGTGGAGCGAAAAGAACTGAATGTGCAAAAGGATAAAACCAGTATTCTGAATCCCATCCAGCATATAAAATTGAATCAGCAGCTTACAACCGTTACCGAAGAAATTGAAGAACTGAAATCAAGGAAAGAGCAGCTAATCTTCCAGGCACAATGCTCTACTGATAAAGATATGATAAATCTATCCAAGAAATATGACCAGATGAATAACAATCTTGATATTCTTGATTCTCAGGACATCTCCCTTAAAAAGCAGCTTAAAAAAGACGCCGCCGCTTTCCGAGAAGAAAAATTTCGTCCTGAACCAGAACAATACACAGAATTGCTGGATACCAGAATCCAGATACGTCCTGATTTTCGGGACAAGCTGATAGAACAACTCAAAGGTACGTTCGGTAAATATTATGACTATCACCGTCGTGATATTGCAGCCCATGAGGTGGATTATCTCAATGTGGAAGATCCTGATGTCTTCTCTCATCGTGCATGGGAACTTAAATATCAGAGAGAACAGAAAATGCGGCGAAATCAGCCTGCAAGAGCTAAGAAAAAGTCCTATGATATGGAATTGTAATCATCTAAAGTATTGTCCTGGCACCATAAATGGTGCCGAGACAATGAATAATATTCACACATTATTATTTTAATATTCCAACTATTTACTTTTATTTGAAATCTAAGTCATAGTCTAGCATTTTCAATGCCTATACTATCAACATTCTTTTTCTTCGATTAAATAGACACTGTCTGCTAAAACAATCAAGCTACAACGATTTTACTGTTCAATCTTTTTCTGTATGAAATGTTCAATAACATTATTGAACATAATGTCATCAAATTTTTCTCCTGAAAATACGTTATCACAAATTTCTATTAACCAATCGACATCTTTGACCGGAAGCTTGTTCTTCAATAAACAAAGCATTTCCGTAATGTTGAGCTGAATATCTTGCGTTTGAGCTGCAAGATAACACGCATCTTCTGGTTCCGTCAACAACTCCACAGATTTAGAATATATCCATAGTTCTTCTGCAATATATCCTATTGGAAGTTCATCGACATCGGTGACTTTTTTTTCAGGCAAATCATATTTTTCACTAAAGCAGTCAAGCATTTGTGCTGTCACATTCACAGGATATGGAGGCACCAGTTTATCAAGCAATGAATGATTTTCTGATTCGATTGCCTTCTTGACGTCAACGAGCATCCGTCGAGGGAACTGTAAAGCAGTAGAATCTATTTCTTTGGACTCGTTTGCAGATAATATGACTAGGTAATCAAAGGGAGCATCAGCAAATGCGATACAGCCCAGAAGCCATTCGGTTAAATTGCTTTCCGATGCCATATCAAAATTACCAACTATGATGGGATAATAGCTCAACATGTCAATGGTGTAAATCTGATCAGGAAAATGAATCGAATACTTTGATTCTAATTCCGACAATCCGTCTTCTACTATCTTTCTCTCATCCCGACAATGCCCGTCATACCAATTGCTAATTTGATATTTATTAAAATACTTATTTGGCGAATGTGTCTGGTAGTAGCTACAGCACATTATTAGTCGCTCTATGTTTTGTGTTTCCATAACACAAAGAGTCAACTGTCTTTCCTGAAAGCTAAAATCAATTGCAATTTCTGCAAAGTAATTCTGCATTGTCACAAGAGCACTTTGAGCTATTGTGAGGTTAACCATAGCCAATCTTTGTTTTTGTTCATTCTTAATGAGGAACCCTGCAAACTGATTCATAAAGTTTTGTATGCTTTGAAAGTATTTACTCTTTATTTTTCCTAACCTCTCGGGCACTGTAGCTTTTTCTTCAAAAGGACGATCTTCTTTAGGATATCGCTTTTCACCAGTAGTAATTAGGGCAAATTCTTCACGAAGTTGATCTACCTCCCCGGCCAAACTCCCTAATGGTTTTCCGCCAAGGAGTTTGTAAATACAGGCACAGCACTTATCTGCAAGCAAACATATATGTTCTCTCACATCAAACCAGTAATTTAACCATTCTGTCGCGGTATCAAATTCGTAATTGCTCATAATGGTCTTGTTCCATAGCGACGTAAGATTCTGATGGAACATGATTACAATATTTTTAATGGGCATTTCTTTATGTGCATCGTCGGGAACAGGATAAGCCGAGAGCAAATCAACTGTCGGCTTGAGAGCATCCGCGCAATACAAATCAAAAATAGGCAAGGCTTTACAAAGGAATTTCAGCCTTGAGACGCTCTGCTCATTTCCCGTTTTAATATTGTGCAATCGAAGGATATATTCAATGTGAATCGCTTTTTTTTCGGAATCAATAAATACCCTATGTGATCTAGTCCACTGCTTAAGGTACGTAAGAATACTCTTAAGATTTCGTTCCACAAATTCCATATATTTCTCTCTGTTCCCGCAGTAGGAGAGATACATCAGCGTAGAAACGCACTCCAGCATCAATTTTTCTGGCTTGCTCCAAAGATCGTCCAGAGAAAATCCGGCCGATACATTCCACTCTGGATTGATGTTATAGATCCACTCAGAAATGGAGGTATAGGACGTGATGTCCTTTA
Source organism: Blautia sp. DFI.6.71 (assembly GCF_020593585.1). Lineage (NCBI taxonomy): Bacteria > Bacillati > Bacillota > Clostridia > Lachnospirales > Lachnospiraceae > Blautia > Blautia sp. DFI.6.71. The sequence goes on along the minus strand of NZ_JAJDMJ010000006.1, from coordinate 81,285 downwards.
TTCCGTCAAAACGAAAGGTGCGCATTTTCCTATATAAACAATCGCAGAAAATATAGACATACGTTTCCTGCAAACAGCAGGTGGGAATACGCTCCCGTAATCGGCAAAGATATTCTATATTCTTATTATCCGGAAATGTTTCCCGCATTTTGTCCAGCGTATCCATCGACACACCGAAATCCTCGAATACAGCAAAGGGGCACATTTCGGTCGATAGAAGAAAAAGACCGCCGTGGGCATCTGCATCGTCAAACGCAGCCCGGTTAGAAAGGAAATACTGCATCACACTCCCTGAAAAAAGCCCCTGTATTGCAGAAGTATAGTTTGAAAGGTCTTTTTCATCCCATAGACTCTCGACCGCATCGCGGAAAAACGTTTCTTTGTTCAGGGTAAACTCCGGCAGATGAGAAAACAGTATCGATAGGTCCGCTTTGTCCGCCATTTTCATAACTGAAATGGCGGTATTGTCAATTGGCAGGAATTCATGCAGCCTCTTAACAACGTGCTTTGACCGAATGGGATGTAGCCCCTCAATATACCCACTCTCTTCATTTACATGCACAAGGAACTCCGATTCCATACCTTTTAAAAGCTCCCCAAAATCCGAGCCAGAGTCTTCTGATTGACTCGCAGAAAGTTTGATAGCAGAAAGCCTGACTCCGCAAAGATCTGCAAAACATACTTTGCGTAAGATTTCACATTTTGCTTTGCCAGAAGATGATTGTCCTATTTCGGATATTTGTGAGGCTATTCTTTCTGATAACATCTCACCATGAGTAAGCAAGTAGACATACTCTATAAGTAGTTGCCTTTCTGCAATCTTATTCCATGCTCTTTGCCAGCTTGTTATGCTTGGGTGAAGTTGCTTAGCCTCTCTGAATAGATTGAATATCTCTATTGCTTCCTTTTCTTCTAAAACCGGCTTAATTACTTTCAAAGACTGGATATTGCTCAAGTCACCACTATAATTATACCAATCCATCTCTCGCGATGTGATGAGCAACTTATAATGACAATGCAATTCGGATTGTAAGAGCTGAACAAGATAATTCCATTTGCTGAGATGGTTATCCAGATTGTCAATTAAGATAAGAATCTTTTCACCAAGCTGAATTCTTGCTTTGAAATATTGGACAATATTCCCAATTTCTTTTATCTCATCACACCATAGTAACTGATATGGTATATATTCATTTTGGAGAATATAAGCTGCCCGCAAAGCCAGCGTGGTTTTTCCTTGCCCACTAGAAGCTTTAATTACAGTAACCATGTTTTCGCAAATAGAATTAATAACATCTTTTTCTAAACTCGGTCGTTTGATTGGAAACCCACTTACTATATCTGCTGGTGTTGCTTTTTTCCCTTCGTAAAAACTACACCCTTCATCAATGCTAGGCTTAGAGTAGTCCAGTTTACGAATCCAACTATGAGCTGGATTTTGAGGACCCTTACTGATATCTATTTTGACAGATTGGATTTTGGAATCTAATTCTGCTTTTGTCACATAGGCCCGCTGCTCCATTTTTTCAAAGCAAAGAATTTTTATGCTATTTGCAAATAATGAAACATTGTCTGTGTTAATCTCATAAATTCTAATTAAGGTTTTTTCAATTTCAGTAGCAAGTATAGATTTTTCAATCTTCTCAAATGACAGATGTGAAATAAATTTATCGAAATCATAAACAGACCAATTCCAAGAAGGATTGTTTTTCTTGATATTTGAAATCACGCCAGCCCAATGGGTGCGTGATTTTTCGTCTAACTTAGATGCAAATATCTTACTTAGATGGCCTTTTGCAACAGGGAAATCGTAAACAAGCTTAAAAAATCTATTTTGATCCAGCAAATATGCTTCAAGAAAATTTTTGAGCACATCAGTTAAAAAGCTGGCATCCTGTTTGTTGACAGAATATTTCAACTGTATATGAGTAATATCATTACTACCATTTTTCTGCATGATACAATCAATATCTTCAATCCCCTCAAGCTGGAAAAAATTGCTTGGATTTGATGACGAAAGAATTAAATAACACGAATACAAAAATTGATATGAATACCCCCTGAGTGCAATTTGTCCGCCATCCCTAGAAATACTTAATTCCTGAATATTTGCTTTTGGAGCTGTAATCTTTTTGTTTTTCTTCTTTGTGCTTTTTCCCATATTTTTCCTTTCGTTCTCTTATTACATCTACACGTGCTCTAATCTGTACTTATCAAATTTTCCAATTCAGAATATCGAACGATTCTATTTCTATTAGGAAGTTTAATGGCATTCATCAATTCCATTTCCTTGTAATGAATAAAACATTTTAGATACTATAATAAAAAAATCCCGTTGCTTTAATAATACCATCTTCTTAACCCATTTTCTATATAATCTCTTCCAAACAGCGAAAAGCTCCCGAAGGAGCTTTCCATTACCTTAAATATACACTAATTCTTTTAACACAATCTCTTCCGCTGCATTACGGATGTTATTTACAGCTCCAACCCACGCCATTTGGTCACGAGCTTTTAACTCATCTGTAATGCCCTGTTTATCCATCATCTGGCTTACCAGAGTCTCCATTCTATCCTGCGCCTCATCATCCACCATATTCAGATGTGACGTCAGCCTGTCTTCCAACATATACAATGAATACTTTGCCGGACGATGCTCTTTCAGATACGTTTTCCGCATCATTCCATATTTCCCATAATGCGGTTTTTCATCTGTACTAACAAGATTCGGATAGTAAATTCCGTCTGCGCCAAGTGTGTAGGTTCCACCCATTTTTTCAAATGTGCTTTTCATGTGTTATTCCTCCTTGAAATCAGCGATGTCCTTAGATCATCGCAAAATATTTCAGGGCAGCCTTGATAGCTTCTTCCTTCTCTTTCGGGCATTGTGGAACTCTTGCATTTTCTGATTTTGGAAGATTATAGTTTTCTCCCACTTCAATTCCACATTTGCGTTTTACCTGAGAAATATATAAATTTGAAACCTTCAAGCCAAATTCTTTCAGCACATAATCTTTGATTTCCTGATAGGTTGCTTTCAACTCGGCACTGGTAGCATCCAGCTCGTCCAGGTCTAAGTCGATCTCTATCGTGTCATCTGGTTTTTGTTGGGACAAAAGAACAACCGTCTCCACATGAACCGTCATCCCAAATTGATCAACCGGGCATACCTTTCTAAGCTCATATCCTCTCTCACACAGATACTTCAGATCCCTTGCCAGCGTCGCACTGTCACAGCTGACATACACAATTCTCTCCGGGTTCATCTCGACCATGGTCTCTAGCAGAGTTTCATCACAGCCTTTTCTTGGCGGGTCTACGACGATAACATCTGCATAAACACCATTTTTCTTATACTCTCTTGGCAGCACTTCTTCTGCCTTACCCACAAAGAACTCTGTATTCTCCAGGCCATTAAGTTTCGCATTTTCTTTCGCATTCTCTATAGCTGCAGGAACAATTTCCACACCGCGGACAAATTTTGCTTTCTGTGCCAGGAACAGGGAAATGGTTCCGATCCCACAGTAGAGATCCCATACTGTTTCCTGACCGTGAAGATCTGCGTATTCCAGTGCCTTTGCATAAAGCTTCTGGGTCTGCATAGGATTTACCTGATAGAAAGACAGAGGAGAAATCTGATAGGAAATATCTCCGATCCTGTCTGTGATATATTCCTGACCCCAGAGCAGACGGATTTCCTCACCAAGGATTACATTGCTATGTTTCTTATTTACATTGATGGTGATGCTTGTCATTCCCGGAATCTCACACAGAGATTTTACAAGCTGCTCCTCTTTCGGAATCTTATTTCCGTTCAGGATCAGACAGACCATCACTTCTTTTGTGAAGTATCCGTAACGGATCAGGACATGGCGCACCAGCCCTTTGCCTGTTGCTTCATTATATGGTTCAATCCCGTATTTCTCCATATGTGCGATTACACGGTCCAGAACTTCTTTATTCTCAGCTACACCAAGTGCACAGTCACGGTTTTCGATAATATTGTGGGTTCTTCCCGCATAGAAACCTGTAACGATTTTTCCCTCTTTATTTCTGCCTACAGGAAACTGTGCCTTATTTCTGTAATGAAAAAGTTCATCCATGCCAATGATCGGCTCCATGGGGATATCTGTAAAGCCACCGATACGTTCCAGATGTCCCTTCACCTTATTTGTCTTAAATACAAGCTGTTGGTCATAGGAAAGTGCCTGAAGCTGACATCCGCCACACTGGCGGGCAAATTCGCACTTGGGCTCAACTCTGTACGGAGATGGCTTCAGCACCTCCATAAGACGGCCGTAACCATAATTTTTCTTTGCCTTGATAATTTTGGCTGTTACTGTATCTCCGATTACTGCGTCCTTGACAAAAACGGTGAAGCCATCGGCTTTTCCGATACCTTCACCGTCAATTCCGCAATCTTCTATCTCTAACGTAACAAGATCGTTCTTACGAAATTCCATAAAGATTACACCTCATCTGTTCTTCTTAAGTTGGATTCAAACAATTTATTATATCCAAGCCATTCTTTTTTGCTCTTGTTTGCTGCAAAAATCTCTGTGATGGTTTCCATTCTTGCATCTGTATTATCTGCAAGATTGAGGGCTACGGCCTCCACCAGTGCAGGTTTCTTCGGGGAACCATATTCAAGCTCTCCGTGATGTGACAGAATACAGTGGATCAGTTCATTCTTAAGCACCTCCGGGAATTCCGGTATCTGGTGTGCAAGATCATTGATCATCTGCGCTCCCATATAAATATGTCCCAGAAGCTGGCCTTCATCTGTATAATCATTTAACGGAAATGCAGATAATTCTTTTGTCTTTCCGATATCATGAAGAAGTGATGCTGTAATCAGTAAATCCCTGTTGATGACCGGGTATGCCTTTGACATATAATCGCAGAGTCTGGTCACTCCCAGAGTATGCTCCATCAGACCGCCGATAAATCCGTGATGTACTGTCTTCGCTGCAGAATGTCCTTCAAACGCTTTCACAAAAGCTTCATCTTCCACAAATAATTTCTTCAGAAGTGCAGACAGATAAGTATTCTCCACACTGTCAATAAATGCTCCCAGCTGGCTGTACATATCATCTGTGCTGTTCTCACTTACAGGAAGATAATCTGCCGGGTCATATTCATCTTCGGCTGCTTTGCGCACACGCTTGATATTCAGCTGCATAGCCCCTGCAAAGCTGGTCACATCTCCCACAACATCTATATAATCTAAGGCATCGAAATCATCAATTCCCAGAGAATTCGGATCCCAGATCTTTCCATCCATGATTCCGGTTTTATCCTGGAGGATAATATTCTCATAGGGTTTTCCATTCTTCGTTACCGCAGACTGTTTCTGCTTGCACAGATAAATCCCATTAATTCTGTCTCCCTCATGTAACTCATTTAAAAAACGCATAAAGCCTGCCTCTCTATCCTTTATTTTTAGTATTATAACAATTCCACAAGAAAGAATCCTGCTTGTAGGATTCTCCGCCTGTCACTATCTCTCTCCAACTGTTACCTTATAATCTTTCTCCGCATACTCACCATCGGAATTTTTGCGAAGAACCGTTATGGTAAGATTTTCTCCCTGCTTTTTTGTCTGAAGATATGTATAGTAAGACTGCATACTCTCTGTGGGAGTTCCATCAATCTTACTTATAATATCTCCACACTGTATCCCTGCCTTCATCGCAGGAGATTCTTCTTGTGTACGCTCCACGTAAAGTCCCTGATCAATTCCCAGTTTTCTACATTGTGCCTGAGTTATCTCTGTTCCATAAATACCTGTATATCTGATTGTCTCTTTGTTAGCCAGATGTTCTACCAACGGAAGAATCTGCGAAATGGAAACTGCATGAATATTATCTCCGTCATTTTCATTCTTCTTCAGTATCATACCTGCCACATTTCCGTCAGAATCAAGCAGCACACCACTTCCATCTTCATTCCCCTGCACATCTGTAGCCAACACATTATACTCCGTATCCGCTACCGATAGTTTTTCAGAAACAGAAGTGATCATTCCATAAACCACCGCATCACTGTCACCGGCAGGACTTCCGATAGCAATTACTATATCGCTCTGTCCCAGTTTCTTTGTGTCTGTCAGATCAGATACCACGATACCTTCTCTTGTACTGTCATTGAGAAGATTTTTTCTCACAGTTGCAACTGCAAATCCGGAATCTGCATCTCCCCTGCATATCTCTCCCTGCACTGTCGAACCATCTGCAAAAGTCACCTGCAGTTCCTGCAGATTTTCCAGTTCTTCCTCATAGGTCAGGATATAAAATTGCGTCTCTGTTTCAAGAAAGACAAGACCTTCCGTATCTTCCTGCTGAAAATAAGAATTATTCAGCAAATCCTCATCCTTTGAAATTCCTCTCACGTTTACAAGAGATTTTCGGGATTTTTGGGAAACCTTCAGCACTTCCCTATACATCTCCTGACGCATTGCCAGAAGACTCTTCTCCTCTTGTTCAGAAACTGAAGCGACAGATTCCCTCTCTGTTGCCTGTTCTTCAGATATCGTCTCCGCTACATCCGATCCTGTCAGTTCGATTTTCTGCTGTGTATTCTCTTCTCTGTCCGCCATAACCGGAAACACACTGGCAAAGGTTACGGCTGCGCAGCCTCCAAACAAAACGCCACATCCTGCTATCATAAGCAGCCTGCGCAACAGACTGCCATTCTCTTTTGGCTGTTTTTTTACCGTTTCTTTTATAAACTGATATTCCTGTGTGTCCATTTTGTTTTTTTTCATACCTGATTCTCCTGCCGCACTCCATTCAGGATAACTGCCCAGTGTCATACAAAACAGCAATCTGCCAAACAGTTACCATTCAGGTTCAATATCGCTTGTATTCAAACAAATTATATCGTAACAATCTACACATTATTTTAACAAAAAGATATGAATTTTTTATGAATATACTATAAGTAATTTCCCACAGTACAAAAAAGAAGCTCCTACTGAAACACTTATCGTATCAGCGAAACACTGTAGCTCAGGTTATTATGATGACACAAAAAAACGGTTTAAATGCACATATAATAGCATTCAAACCGTTTCTTATGCGGAAGATGGGACTTGAACCCACACGAGCGCAATGCTCACAAGATCCTTAGTCTTGCTCGTCTGCCAGTTCCGACACTTCCGCATATCGCATTTCTGTTATAAGTTTTACTTATTGTTGCGACAATTGGTACTATACCAAAAACTATATAAACTGTCAATAGCTTTTTTGAATTTTTTTATTTTTTTTGTAAAAACTATCATTTTTATGTATTTCTATCCTTTTTGCTTTCCATAGATTCCAAAATCATATATAATAGGAAAAGTATTTGTAACTGCTTATTTCACAGTAACTTAGCCAAAATTCATTCCAGATTGCCTGCGGCAATGGAATTTTGGCTTGTATGTCTCGGGATTTTGGCATATTCATGCCAAAACACCTCGCGGGATAGTGGTGTATGAACAGTAACCACAGTTACAATTATTTTTTTAGAATTGCTATAATCCCGGAGTACATTTCCATAACAAAAAATGCTATAATATCAGGGACAGCAAATTATAAAGATATCTATCAGGAGATTTAAACAGACAATGAATCAGAAAGCATATAAAGCACTTGAATATTATAAAATCATCAATATGCTGACAGACAAGGCTTCCTCTTCCATGGGAAAAGAAATCTGCCGGAAGCTGGAGCCATCCACAGATATTGATGAAATCCGACATATGCAGACTCAGACCAGAGATGCACTTACCCGTCTTTTCCAGAAAGGAAATATTTCCTTTGGCAGCGTCAAAGATGTGCGTGGTTCTCTGAAACGTCTGGAAATCGGAAGTTCTCTGGGAATTGGTGAACTTCTTGCCATCTGCAGCCTTCTTGAGAACACCAATCGTGTCAAAGCTTATTCCAGAAGTGAGCGCGGTGATTCTCTCCCGGACTCTCTGGACGGGATGTTCGAGGCACTGGAACCACTGACTCCTCTTACAACAGAGATCCGCAGATGCATCCTCTCAGAAGATGAGATCAGTGATGATGCAAGCAGCAACCTCCGCCAGATTCGAAGAAACATGAAGATTACCGGAGACAGGATCCATACACAGCTCTCCTCTCTTGTAAACGGAAGTGCCCGCAATTATCTGCAGGATTCCGTTATTACCATGAGAAACGGACGCTACTGCATTCCGGTCAAGGCAGAATACAAAGGACAGGTTCCGGGTATGGTACACGATCAGTCCTCCACAGGTTCTACTTTATTTATCGAACCTATGGCAATCGTAAAACTAAATAATGACATTCGCGAGCTGGAACTGGAAGAACAAAAAGAGATTGAAGTGATCCTTTCCACCCTGAGCCAGCAAACTGCAGAACAGACCGACTCTATCCGCGCAGATCTTAATATCATGGTACAGCTTGACGTCATTTTTGCCAGAGCATCCCTTGCCATGGATATGAATGCAACAGAACCAATCTTCAATGATGAAGGACGCATCCGTCTGAAACAGGCACGCCACCCTCTCATTGATAAGAAGAAAGCTGTTCCCATTGATATCCGTCTCGGCGATGATTTCGATTTGCTTGTTATCACCGGTCCGAACACCGGTGGTAAAACTGTATCTTTAAAGACTGTCGGACTTCTCACTCTCATGGGCCAGTCCGGTCTTCATATTCCCACACTGGACCGCTCAGAGCTTGCACTGTTTGAAGAAGTTTATGCAGATATCGGTGATGAACAGAGTATTGAACAGTCATTAAGTACATTCTCCTCACATATGACCAACGTGGTTTCTTTCCTAAAAAAGGCCAACCGTCACTCTCTTGTCCTTTTCGATGAGTTTGGTGCAGGTACAGATCCGACAGAGGGTGCTGCCCTTGCCATTGCGATCCTTTCCCATCTTCATGAACAGGGAATCCGCACTATGGCAACCACCCATTACAGTGAGCTGAAGGTATATGCACTCTCCACCTCAGGTGTAGAAAATGCCTGCTGCGAATTTGACGTGGAAACGCTCCGCCCGACCTACCGCCTGCTGATCGGTGTTCCCGGGAAAAGTAATGCATTCGCCATTTCTTCCAAACTTGGACTTCCGGACTATATCATCGATAAGGCCAAAGAACAGATCAGTGAACAGGATGAATCTTTTGAAGATGTTCTCAGTTCCCTGGAAAGCAGCCGTATAACTATTGAAAATGAACGCCGCGAGATCGAACAGTATAAACAGGAAATTGCCTCTCTGAAATCCGAAATGGAATCCAAGCAGGAGAAGTTGAACGAGCAGCGAGACCGCATCATCCGTCAGGCCAATGAGGAAGCTCATGCAGTTCTCCGCGAAGCCAAGGAATATGCAGACCAGACTATGAAGATGTTCCACAAATTCCAGAAAGACCATGTGGATCTCTCTGCTGTGGAAAAAGAACGCCAGAATCTGCGCAAACATATGAATAAAGCAGAGAAAGGCATGACTCAGAAAACTGCTGCAAAGAAACCGAAGAAGGAACTCACAGCCAAAGATATCTCCCTCGGAGATGCAGTTAAGGTTCTCAGCATGAATCTGAAAGGTACTGTCAGCAGCCGTCCAGACAACAAAGGTTTCCTCTTCGTTCAGATGGGTATCATCCGTTCCAAGGTTCACATCTCTGATCTGGAACTGATCGATGAAGCAGAGATCACCACACCAACCATGCAGCGTACAGGTGCAGGTAAAATCCGCATGTCAAAAGCAGCCCATGTATCCACAGAAATCAACCTGCTTGGCAAAACGGTAGATGAAGCAGTTGCAGAGCTTGACAAATATCTGGATGATGCTTATATCGCTCATCTGAAATCTGTCCGTATTGTTCATGGTAAAGGAACCGGTGCTCTAAGAAAAGGTGTACACAATTATCTGAAGCGCCAGAAGCATGTGGAATCCTTCCGCCTTGGAGAATTCGGCGAAGGAGATGCAGGTGTTACTATTGTAGAATTTAAGAAATAGGAGGGACCGCCATGGTTTCCAAACAGAAAATCCTTATTGTTGATGATGATAACAATATCGCAGAGCTTATTGCCCTGTATCTTACCAAAGAATGCTTCGAGACAAAAATCGTAAATGACGGAGAAGAAGCGTTAAGGGAATTTGCCTCCTTCCACCCGGATCTGATCATTCTGGATCTGATGCTTCCGGGAATTGACGGTTATCAGGTATGTCGTGAAATCCGACATACCTCTGATGTTCCCATCATTATGCTTTCCGCAAAAGGCGAAACCTTTGACAAGGTTCTCGGACTTGAACTGGGTGCAGATGACTATATGATCAAACCCTTTGATTCCAAGGAACTGGTTGCCCGTGTACGTGCTGTCCTGCGCCGTTTCCAGGTTAAGCAGCCATCGCCTTCTTCCAGTGAAAAATGTGTTACTTACCCGGATCTGACCGTTAATCTGACAAACTATTCAGTCACATACATGGGTCGTCAGATTGATATGCCGCCAAAGGAACTGGAACTTCTCTATTTCCTTGCAGCATCACCAAACCAGGTATTTACCCGCGAGCAGCTTCTGGATCATATCTGGGGTTACGAATACATCGGTGATACCCGTACTGTAGACGTTCATATCAAACGTCTTCGTGAAAAGATCAAAGACAATCCTCACTGGTCCATTGCCACCGTATGGGGAATCGGATACAAATTTGAGGTAAAAAATCCATGAAACAGCATCATCTTTCCACAAAATTCCTGAGATTTTATATTCTCATCGGGATTTTGGGATTTTTCCTCATAACCCTCGGCGGTTCTTATATGGTGGAAAAGCATCTGGAACACTCTTTAAGTGCCGCACTTTATACAGAAGCGCACAATATCGCATCTAACGAAGCAGTTAAAAGCAATATCTCTTCCAGTACAGTAGGTACTCTTCAGGAACACTTATGTGCAATTTCCGATTTTCAGGATGCTGTATTGTGGATCATCAACAGTAATGGTGAAATCATTGTAAGTACACAGAAAAATATTGACGTTCGGGATCCAATCCCACTGGAAGAATTCGATGCTTCCAAATGGGGAAGCAACTATTATCAGATTGGAAAGTTTTATGGTTTCTTTAAAACAGATCATTTGAGTGTTATTGCCCCGATCACCTCTGATATGGAAACCAAAGGTTACGTGGCAATCCATTATTCGATGACAAACCTTTATCAGAGCCGAAGCAGTATTCTTTTTATCATGCAGGTAATCTTTCTCCTGTGCTATGCAGCCACCAGTCTTCTGCTCTGGGCTTACAGCCACTACATACGTAAGCCCCTGGCCAGGATCATGAAAGGTGCCAGTGAATATGCAGGAGGTAATCTTGCATATAAAATAGACGTTACTTCTGATGATGAAATGGGATATCTTGCCAAAACCCTGAATTATATGTCCGATGAACTGAACAAAAACGGAGAATATCAGCGTAAATTCATTGCAAATGTCTCTCATGATTTCCGTTCTCCCCTTACCTCCATCAAGGGATATGTCAATGCCATACTGGACGGTACCATCCCCTATGAGATGCAGGAACGGTATCTGAAGATCATCGCTTTTGAATCTGAACGTCTTGAAAAACTCACCCGCAGTCTTCTGACTCTGAATGAACTGGATATGAAAAAACGGATGATGCACATTCAGCGTTTTGATATCAATGATACCATCAAAAACACAGCAGCTACATTTGAAGGCATCTGCACCAGCCGCCAGATTCGTCTGGAGCTGCTTCTCTCCGGACATGAACTTTATGTCAGAGCTGATATGGAACAGATTCAGCAGGTTCTTTACAACCTTCTTGATAATGCCATTAAATTCAGCAATGATAATTCCTCTGTTCAAATTGAAACAACTGTAAAAAGCGGTAAGGTCTTCGTTTCTGTAAAAGATTATGGAACCGGCATTCCCAAAGAAAGCCTGGGCAAAATCTGGGATCGTTTCTACAAAATTGATGCATCCCGCGGAAAAGACCGTAAAGGCACCGGACTTGGACTCTCTATAGTCAAAGAAATCATCAATGCACATAACCAGAATATTGATGTGATCAGTACAGAAGGTGTGGGAACCGAATTTATCTTTACTCTGGAGAAAACGAAATAAATTTCTTTCACTTGAAAAATATTGTCTTAAATATACCTGTAACAACCCTCTTACCTGGAGCGTGTCTGAGAGGACTGCTATAAAAAATACCGTAACAAAAGTATATATCATTTACTTTTATTACGGTATTTTTATATTCTATGGCAATCCTCGTAAATAATGCATTTAAGACATTTCACCCACCTTAACTAAACGGTGTTCTCAGCATTCTGTCTTCATTTACGAGATAGATTCCTCTCGGTGTGATCCTGATTTCAGGAATCACAGGAAGTGCCATAAATGACAGGGTAATAAACGGATCAAATCCTTCTTTCACTCCCATCTCATGGGCCTTCGGAATCATTTTTGCAAGTGCTTCGTTTACACTCTCGTAGCCGGCATCGCTCATCAGTCCCATGACAGGAAGTGGTAAGGTTCCATAAATCTCTCCATTGCATACCAGAGTATAACCACCTTGCGTCCGCATCATTTCTTTTACAGCAATAGCCATATCACGATCATTATCTCCTACTACAATAATATTGTGGGAATCATGGGAAACACTGGAAGCAATAGCTCCGCCGTGGATTCCATAGCCTTTTACAATGCCCACTCCCATCTTGCCCGTATTCTTATGACGCTCGATCACTGCAATCTTCTGATATTCTCCGTCCGGAGCAAAATATTTCTCACCATCCGATTCTATCCATGGAACCTCTTCCAGAACATCCCTTGTCACAATCTGTTTCTCAAGCATCTGAATCACTCTTGCCTTTGTTCCCGGATGTTTCAGTTTCAGACGTTCCTCACTGAAACCTGATACATGAACTGTATTTTTCAGATATGGAGGACATGGTTTCAATTCTGCTTTCTCATCTTTAATGATCTTCTTACCACAATGATATACATCTACAACATTCAGATCTGCCACATTATCCAGAATGACAAAATCTGCCTGTCTTCCGGGTGCGATCATTCCAAGTCTGTATAAACCATAGCATCTTGCAGGCTGAATCGTTGCCATCTGCAGTGCTTTCTCAACAGGAAGTCCAAGCTGTACAGCCCGCTTCACATTATAATTGATATGCCCCTCTTTACGGATTTCTTCGATATGCTTATCATCCGTACAGAAGCAGAAACCTGACGTATCTGTATGGTGTTCCACAATCCCCTTCACAATAGCATCCAGATTTCTTGCTGCACTTCCCTCACGTATCAATACCTGCATTCCATTTCTTGCCTCAGCCATTGCATACTCATAATCCACACACTCATGATCTGTATCAATTCCGCCAAGTACATATGCTGCCAGATCTCCAGGTGTCAGAAACGGTGCATGGCCATCCTTCACTCTGTCCTGAAACAACTGAAGCTTTTCATGCATGGCAACACTTCCGTTAATCACAGAAGGCGCATCCATCACTTCACCCAGTCCCAGAATCCTCGGATGTTCCAGATATCCCTTCATCTTTCCTGCTGTAAGAATACACCCGTTATCATCCACATGAGTCGCCGGAACACAGGAAGGCATCATCACATATACATTCGCCGGTGCATCTTCTGTCTGATCCAGGATATAATCAATTCCATCCGTACCGGATACATTTGCAGACTCATGAGGATCTACAATAAATGTTGTAGTTCCACACTGTGCAGCCTGCCGGACCAGCTCACCCGGCGTCACCAGAGTAGATTCCAGATGCAGATGACTGTCGATAAATCCCGGACAGATTACTTTTCCTTCCAGATCAATCTCTGTCTCTCCTTCATATGTACCGACTCCGATCACAATTCCATCTGCAACAGCCACATCACCATCAATAAATTCTCCCGTACCAGAGCTGAACACACGCCCATTTTTAAACACCAACTCAGCCTTCTCAATACCTCTTGCCATCTGCGAATACCTGCGATACATCTCAAGTTCCATAAAAAAACCTCCTTTCGCTCCCTTGAAAGCCCTCCTGCACCACACATTCATTATTACAGTAAAGCTTCCAATATATTATCATATTTACTTGTTTTTTTCAGACTTTTTATTGTTCCAATCATTTTTTTCTATATATTTCATTATATATTATCATCTGTCTTTTTAATTTGCAACCTGTTTTTTCTTTACCAAAGCAACTTTCCATCAACTTTTAACGGCTTTACAAAAAGGCTGCCGGATATCTCCTGCAGCCTTTTCATATCACTTACATCTCTATATTTACATCATATAATCTTTGATCACATCATGATCTCTGAGTACTTTCTCGACCACAGTTCCCTTAACAGCTTTCAAAAGCGGTTTCTTCAGCATATCCAGTGGTCCCGGAAGTTCGATCTCCAGTGGAGATTTTCCATCCATCAGCTTCACACTGCTATCCAGTAATTCTCTGATATCATAAACACTGCCCCATACTTCCGGCACACCTCTGTCAACACCAAGAAGTCCATATACAGCCTCCATAGCAGTTCTTACGGAATATTCAGTAGTAAATACAGTATCTCTTGGTGTATCGGCAAACTGTCCGAGGAATGCGAAGTTTACACAGCCATCCGGAATAACATCAGGTCTGTCACCCTTTGTTCTCGGCATAAAGAATGCTGTAATATAAGGCATCATGGTCGGTACACAAACTGCACTGTTCTCAGCCATGTCTTCAATCTGGTCAACCGGAACGCCAATATGATAGAGCCACTCTTCTGTGATTTCCTTACCTGTACACTCTTTCATAGGCTTCTTAACGTAATCACCCGGTACATCTGTAAACAGACCATATACCCATACACAGACCTTATCTTTATCCTGATCCTTGAACTGTCCCTGTCTGTTGATCGTCCAGCTTAATAACCAGCTGGAATCCTGACAGCTTACAATACCGCCTGTAACAACCTTGCCTGTTCTCGGATCACGTTTGCAGATATCTGTAATATAAGGAATGATCTTATCATCCAGAGTAGTCACTGTTGCTGACTCCCAATTTGTCTTAGCAATATCAGAACAGAATTTCTCAGGATGTCCGAAGGACGGATCCTGTTTTGCGATATTTTTCCAGAGACTCCAGCATCCACTTGTACGAACTTCTGCATCTCCGTTCGGTGCATGATTCTGATCGCCATAGATGGTTCCCTCTGTACAGCTTCCGTTTGTCACAAATACAAAGTCGTTTTCTGTAAGAACAATTCCCTTTTCTACGCCATTCACCTTACACTCGATTGCTTTTGCAATCTTCTTATTGCCTTCAAACTCAAAGAGTACATTTGTAACCTCAGTATTGAACTGGAACTCAACACCTGCTGCCTCCAGATATTTCTGCATTGGCAGGATCAGAGATTCATACTGATTATATTTTGTGAATTTCAGGGCACTGAAATCCGGAAGTCCGGAAATGTGATGGATAAATCTCTGGAAGTACAGTTTCATTTCCAGTGCACTGTGCCAGTTCTCAAATGCGAACATGGTTCTCCAGTATAACCAGAATGTGGAATCAAATACTTCATCGTCAAATACATCTTCAATTGTCTTGTCATAAAGATCTTCATCCTTTGTCATGAACAGCTTCATGATCTCCATGCAGCCCTTCTGGCTCAGATTGAATTTACCGTCTGTATGAGCATCCTTGCCTCTCTCTTTTGTTGCACGACAGAGAGAATAGTTGGGGTCTTCCTTATTCAGCCAGTAATATTCATCAAGTACAGATATACCAGGTGTTTCAATGGATGGAATACTTCTGAAAAGATCCCATAAGCACTCGAAATGGTTTTCCATCTCACGTCCCCCACGCATCACATATCCGCGGCTCGGATCAAAGATACCGTCACATGCTCCGCCTGCAATATCCATTGCTTCCAAAATGTGGATATTCTTTCCGGGCATCTGTCCGTCACGTACAAGGAAACAGGCTGCTGCAAGAGAAGCCAGTCCGCTTCCTACGATATAAGCATGTTTATCATCTACGCCTTCCGGCTTTCTTGGACGTGCAAATGCTTCATAGTTACCGTTTGTATAATAAATTCCCTTACTGTTTTTCTCATATTTTCCACGTTCTGTATTGCGATATTCACTTGTATTATGAAGTGCGTCATAATCTTCTTTTTTCTTTGTCTCAGCTGTTTTATACTTCTTTCCTGCTGCCACTGCTGCCACGCCTGCTCCAACTGCCAATGCGGATACAAGTCCTAAACCTTTATTTTTACTCATAATACACATCCACCTTTCTTCAATTCTTCTTTAGAAGTTCTTTCAGCCCTGTGATTTTAAATGCTTTTCGTTCTCTCTGCTTTACCCATTTCCCGGCAAGACATCTTCATGACTTTTACATTCTTATCTGTATATTTCCCATATCATAAGCATTTCATCCGTCTGAATTATCTGTTTGTTGCTATGGCTGTATATTAACAGTAAAAATATGATTCTACAATTTACAAAAGCCGCCGAATGATAAGTTTTTTATCACTCTGCGGCTTTTGTAAAGAATTTTTACATGATTATATTTCTGTATTTTTTTCCATAATATTCTGCTGAAAGTTATGAATGGATGTAGTCACTGTATCGTGAAGCGTCAGATCCATCATTCTTACCAGATCTTCAATATTTTCTTTCATTCCTTCCCTGATCCACTCAAGCATGATTCCCACAAAACCATATTTATAGAAGTCTGCAATAAATTTCTTATCCTCTTCTGTGATATTCAGACCCTTGCTTTTTTCTTCCACCACACCCACAATCAGATCATAGGTTAATTTAAAAAGATAATTTTCTATCCGCTCCCTGTCCACATTTCTGTAAACATTCATAATAAACGGTTTGTTTTCCAGCACTGCCTCAAATATCTGGGTCAGCCCTTCTGTCCAGGACTCAGAAGTCTTTTTGCCCTGAAGGGCTTTTGTCCCATCTTCCACACAGGACCATTCAACCAGATCATAAATATCCTTGAAATGATAATAAAAAGCCATGCGGCTTATTCCACAGTCTGTGGTAATATCTGTTATCGTGATCTTGTCCAGAGGTTTCTTCAGAAGAAGCCGTTTCAGGGATTCTTCCAGAGCTGCTTTTGTGGTATTTGGCATATAACTCCTCCAGTCTGCTTACTGTGATTATTTCCAGTCGTAGTTTCTCAGGTGTCCTTCCAGATTCATGTGGTCAAAATTATTCTGGCGCAGTGCCTCGTACAGAACAATTGCTACGGAATTGCTCAAGTTCAGAGAACGGATATCTCCGATCATAGGGATTCTTACACAGGTTTCCTGATTATTGACCAGAATGTCCTCCGGGATTCCTGCACTCTCTTTTCCAAACATAATGTAGCAGTCTTCTTCATAATGAACATCAGTATAAGTCTGAGGTGCTTTTGTTGTTGCATAGTAAATTTTTGCCCCGGGATTCTTCTCCAGAAAGTCCTCAAAATCCAGATATGTAGTTACATCCAGATCTTTCCAGTAATCCATTCCTGCTCTCTTTAAGGCTTTCTCACTTAAGGAAAATCCCAGAGGCTCGATAAGATGGAGTCTGGTTCCTGTTGCCACACAGGTACGGCCGATATTTCCTGTGTTTGCAGGAATCTCCGGCTCATGAAGTACAATATTTAATTTTGCCATTTTGTTTTTATTCCTCTTGTTATTAATCGTCTGTCTTTTCTTAGAAAATTGTCTCTTAAGTTTCCTGCAGTTACTCTTTGAGAAGTTGCTGCAGTTCATCCTCTGCCGGACGTTCCAGATATCGGGCACTGCCGCCACTGTAGAGAAGCCGGTCATTGCCACTGTTTGTCTGACCGATGACCTCTGCCATAAATCCCTCATTGCGAAGTCTCTGTACCAGTGCTTCACCTCCGCGGATTCCAATCAATACTGCTCCATCTGCCTGAAGCTTATATGGATTCAGATCAAAAATCTCGCACACTTCTATGGTCTCCTGACGAATCGGTACCTTACGGAAGTCTGCTTCCAGTCCTACTTCTGAAGCTTCTGCCATCTTCCAGAGCGCACTTAAAAAACCGCCCTCGCCCATAGCATATAATGCGCTGGCATCTGCCTCCTGCGCAATTTTCCAGACAATACTGCCGGCTCCATAAGCATCCCAAAGTGAAACGCAATTCTGAATAAAACCGGCAGAGAATCTCTCTGCCAGTTTGTCCTTTTTATTTTTTGCTATTACAGAGGTTCCTTTCAAAGCCACCGGGCATGCCACTACCAGTTCATCTCCCGGTTTCAGGCATCCGGTTATTTCTGCCCTCAGAGCCTCCATTGCCGCCTGTCCCAGTCTCATTCTTTTCCTCCGAAAATTTATTATACGATCAGAGACAGAACTGTCGGCACTACCATTGCCAGTACCAGAATGATTGCAATAATTGCTGTAATCACTTTACGGTTCTTTGGATTAAACATTCCCATTTCTCTTCACCTCTTTAATCTCTGTTCAGGTTCTCAAACACATCTTTCGTCACATCTGTCACATGAGCGTTGTTAGTCAGCGGATCACGGTCTGCATAGTTAAACAGCAGCACTGTTCCATCTGCAAATACTTCCACATGTGCATTCTTTGCCACTTTTTCCCGTTTTCTGAAGTCCCATACCTGTCTCTCAAAAGGCTTCTGATCTCTGGCAAAGCCAGGACGGCTTTTCAGGTTTTCTCTCAGATAGAGATCATATACCATCTGGTCTTTTACCTGATCCATGGAAATCTCCGGCACATCCTCCAGAAATTCCAGCAGGATCTCATATCTTCGCATTCTTGTATGAGAAACATCACCATAGCCCTTTTCCATGTAAAAGCTACCCAGTCTCTCATAAATCGAGAAAGCATCCTGGAAAAATTTTTCCAGATATTCAAGTGTATTCTGGAATTGTCCACTATTATAATACACTTCCACCATATTTTCCACAGTTTTCAGCTTCAAAACATGGTCATAATCCAGCCACTTCGTGGAAAGTACCTCATAAGGCTCCTGTGTTTTGTATACAATACCATATTCCCTGCACATCTCCATCATATGGGAACCCTTTAACACCTTCAAAAAGCCCAGCTGAAGCTGCTGTGGTTTCAGTGCATAAACATCATTAAAGGAATGCCGGAAGCTGTCGTAATCTTCATAGGGAAGTCCTGCAATCAGGTCCAGATGCTGATGGATATTTCCAAAGCTATGGATTCTGTCAACAATTCCTTTCAATTTTTCAAAATCCATAGTTCTGTGAATTGCCTTAATCGTGTCCGAATTTGTTGACTGTACTCCGATCTCCAGCTGAATCAGACCCGGGCGCATGGTGGACATTTCCTGCAGTTCCTCTTCTCTTAACAGATCTGCTGAAATCTCAAAATGGAAGTTTGTCACACCATTATCGTGTTCATTAATATACTTCCAGATTGCCATTGCATGGTCATGTTTACAGTTAAAGGTACGGTCTACAAACTTTACCTGCGGAACCTTATTGTCTATAAAAAACTGCAGCTCTTTCTTTACTGTCTCTGTATCTCTGAAACGCAGTTTCTTATCAATGGAAGAAAGACAGTAACTGCAGGAGAAAGGACATCCTCTGCTGCTTTCATAATAAATGATCCTGTTCTTAAACTCAGACAGATCTTTGTAAATGAACGGAATACTGCTTAAGTCCATGATCTGGCGCCATCCATTATGTATGATCTGATCTCCGTCTCTGTAACAGATTCCTGTCATATTTTTCAGATCCTGCGGATTTTTTTCCACATAATATCCGGCAAGTTCTTTAAATGTTTCTTCACCTTCCCCGACCATAACACCTTTAAATTCTGAGTTTTCTGTCAGGAATTTCTCCGCATCATAAGAAACTTCCGGACCGCCGGCCCAGAAGTCGGCGCCCGGAAGAATCTTTATCAGATCTGCCATCAGTTCTTTTACAAAAGAAAGGTTCCAGATATAACAGGACACGCATACCACATCAGGATGCTCCAGGTAAATATCACGCATGATATCATCTTTCTGCTGGTTGATGGTATATTCCTTTAATACAATATGATCTGCGTAATCAGATGCATATGCCTGCAGATCATAAACAGCAAGATTAGAATGAATATATTTTGCATTGCATGCCACTAATAAAATCTTCATAAATCTTTAGCCTTCCAGTGCACTCTTCAGCTCTTCTTTGGAAGTAAGACCTACGAAGCGTTTCACTTCCGCACCGTCTTTAAACAGGATCAGTGTCGGAATGCTGACTACACGAAACTGCTGCGCAAGTGCCATATTCTGATCTACGTCTACTTTTCCTACTGCGTATCCCTCTTCTGCCAGTTCTTCTACAACCGGACCCTGACGCATACATGGTCCACACCATGTTGCCCAGAAATCTATAAGAACCGGTTTCTCAGATTTTAATACTTCTGTTTCAAAATTTGCTGTTGTAATCTCTTTTGCCATGATTTATATCTCCTTTGCTTATTCTTTATAAAAATTTGCAATGTAAGTTCTCTGGTTTTATAATATCAACACTATAACCCTGTTAAATTTTCAGTTTTTATTTTAGATTTTTTATTTTAAAGATCTTACATACTTCCCTGCATTAATACCTGCCTGTGCTCCCTCATACACAGCTTTCGCCACCTGAAGAAGCCCGCCTGTACAGTCACCTGCCGCATAGAGTCCCGGGATGGTTGTTTCCATATTTTCGTTAACTTTAATGTTGCCTTTTTCCGTAAGTTCAGCTCCCATCTGGCGGGCAATCTCAGTACTGCCTGCAGTTCCCATTGCAATAAATACACCCTCTGCAGGACAGAAATCATTTGCCTGCTGACCTGCTTCTGCCTTTATTTCCTCTGCCTGCACATCGGGTTCAAGACGGATTCCGGATACCAGATCATCGCCCTCTACAGACTGGATCTTCATTGTGTTTACACTGATATTTTCTTCAGGTGTAAATTCCGGTTCTTCACCGTTTGTATAAATGGTTACTGTAGAAGCAGTATTAGACAATTCCTTTGCTTCATGCATGGCGAAATCACCGTTTCCAAGAACTGCTACATCCTTGCCTCTGTAAAAGAAAGCATCGCAGATTGCACAGTAGCTGACACCTTTTCCCTCAAATTCTTTAACACCCGGGATCTTCGGTGCAGCGCGCTTACTTCCTGTTGCAAGAATCAGACTCTGAGTCTCGAATTCACCTTCTGTAGTTTTTACCACAAAAGTATCAAACCCGCCGACTCCCAGAACCTGTGCATCCAATATTCGTACGCCCAGTGCTTTCGCCTGAGCGATTCCTGTATCATATAATTCCTGACCGGACAGCGGATGTTCCAGTCCGTAATAGTTTTCTATTTTCTCTGCTTTTTCCAAAGCACCGATCCCATTATTGATCACCAGGGGATCCAGATTTCCACGAACTGCATAAAGCGCAGCGGAAATTCCTGCAGGTCCGGCACCTATGATTATCACTTTTTCCAAATTCTGTCACCTGCTCTCTGTGATTGTTCTCAATACACTGTGATAGATACTGAATACAGCAATTAATTACTACGATCTATTCCAATAAATCATCAACTGTCATTAACCTGTTCTGCTTTTTCAGTATAATCATCAGCTATTGTTACTATACTACGTTTTCTAAAAAAAATCCATGATTTTATTTGGATAATTTTGGTATAATTTGGTCAAAGTTCCCACCCACTGCTTATTGCTTTTTGCAACCTCCGCAGGGGACTTACTTAATTCGGTTAAATAAATTTCGCGCTTCAGCGACATAATAAATAAAAGCGAAGTGCTGTTCACTCATGAACCATGCATTTCGCTTTTATACATTATTTTGTATGATTTATTTATCCAACCAGAGGATATTTGTCTGTAAGTTCTTTGACGATTGCCTTTGCCTTTTCCTGGCTGCCTTCTTCTTTTAAGGTCATAGCAATTGCTTCTGCAATCTTGTCCATATCTTCCGGTTTCATGCCTCGTGAAGTAACTGCTGCTGTTCCGAGACGTACACCGCTTGTAACAAATGGAGACTGGGGATCATTTGGAATTGCATTCTTATTGCAGGTAATGTTTACGTCATCAAGAAGATTCTCCATTTGCTTGCCTGTAACGCCCAGACTTCTGAGGTCTACAAGCATCAGATGATTGTCTGTACCACCGGAAACGATATCAATTCCTCGTTTCTGAAGCCCTTTGCAAAGTGCCTGCGCATTCTCAACGATCATCTTTGCATAATCCTTAAATTCCGGCTGAAGCGCTTCTTTGAAACATACTGCCTTGGCAGCGATCACGTGCATCAGAGGACCACCCTGGATTCCCGGAAATACTGCTTTATTAAAGTTAAATTTCTTTGCATTCTCTGCGCTGCTTAAGATCAGGCCGCCTCTTGGTCCACGCAGAGTTTTGTGTGTGGTTGTAGTCACAACGTCTGCATAAGGAATCGGGCTTGGATGCTGTCCACCTGCTACCAGACCGGCGATATGCGCCATATCCACCATCAGATAAGCCCCAACTTCATCTGCAATCTCACGGAATTTCTTAAAATCAATAACTCTGGCATAGGCACTTGCACCTGCTACGATCAGCTTTGGTTTATTCTCAATTGCAATTCTTCTGACTTCTTCATAATCGATCACGCCGTCATCATTTACTCCATAATATACCGGCTTGAAGTAGGTTCCGGACATATTTGCAGCACTTCCATGTGTCAGATGTCCGCCGTGATCCAGATTCATACCCATTACAGTATCTCCCGGCTGCAGCATTGCAAAAAAGACTGCCATGTTTGCCTGTGCTCCGGAGTGCGGCTGTACATTTGCATATTCACATCCGAATAATTCTTTCGCACGTTCGATTGCAAGAGCTTCCACCTCATCCACGCAGGAACATCCGCCGTAAAATCTCTTCCCCGGATATCCTTCCGCATATTTATTAGTAAGAGGGCTTCCCATTGCTGCCATAACTGCTTTACTTACCCAGTTCTCTGAAGCGATCAGCTCAATATGGGAATTCTGGCGTGCAAGCTCCGCCTCGATCAGATCTGCGATATCCTTGTCTGTCTTTGCTACGTCGTCGATTGAATACATCTTCGTGCTCCTCCTTTGTTATACGCTCAGTAATTATTCCGATTATAACCAATTCTATCCATCATGTCAATCACCAAAAGACATTTGTCCGCGCATCAAAAATATTTTATAGAATAGATCAGCATACTTATCCGCAGTCATTTGGGGCAATAGAAAATTTTTCATAATTTTATTTTTTCGCAAAAATCGTAAAAATTGCTTGCATTCAAACAATCAATATGCTATTATAGGGCCTGTGATACACAACAGTTCACAGACCAAATGCCCAGATAGCTCAGTTGGTAGAGCAGAGGACTGAAAATCCTCGTGTCGCTGGTTCGATTCCGGCTCTGGGCATTTTTTATTTTTTATTATCTTTTTTCTTTTTTGCTCATGGCTGGTTAGAAAAAGCCTGAGCATTTTTTATTGTCTTTTTTATTGTCTTATCCTGTTTTTGGCGGTATAATTTTCTTACTGCTATTATGAAATATTGTATCAATATATCATATTAATACAATATTTTACCAGAGTATGTTTGAAAAATCATTCCTGCAAAGTAAGATGTACATCTTGCAGAAAACCTTTTCCAAACACACTCCGGGAGCAACTTACGCATAAAGAAAGGAATAAAACTCATGAGTGACTTAAAATTAGAGACTAAATGCCTCCATTCCGGTTACACTCCATCAAAGGGTGAACCTTGTGCACTCCCAATCTGTCAGAGTACAACATATAAATACGATACTACTGATGAGATGGGACAGCTTTTTGATCTGAAAGCAGAGGGTTATTTTTATACCCGTCTGCAGAACCCGACAAATGATGCTGTAGCAGCAAAAATTGCAGATTTAGAGGGCGGTGTTGCCGCAATTCTTACTTCTTCCGGACAGGCAGCCAACTTTTATGCGGTATTCAATATCTGCGAAGCTGGTGACCATGTTGTAGCAGCATCCACAATTTACGGAGGAACCTTTAATCTCCTGGCTGTTACCTTCAAGAAACTGGGGATTGACTGCACCTTCGTTGACACAGATGCAAGCCCTGAAGAAATCGCTGCTGCATTCCGTCCGAATACAAAGGTACTCTTCGCCGAAACCATCGCAAACCCGGCTCTGGTAATTCTGGATATTGAAAAATTCGCAAAGGTTGCTCACGAACATGAAGTTCCGCTTATTGTAGACAACACCTTCGCTACACCTGTAAACTGCCGTCCTTTTGAATGGGGAGCTGATATCGTTACCCATTCCACAACCAAATATATGGACGGACATGCTGTGCAGGTTGGCGGAGCTATCGTTGACAGCGGCAACTTTGACTGGGATGCCTGTGGACATAAATATCATGGTCTGACTGAACCGGACGAATCTTATCACGGTGTTATTTATACTAAACAGTTTGGAAAGAAGGCTTATATTACAAAGGCAACCTCTCAGCTGATGCGTGACCTTGGCTCCATCCCGTCTCCTACAAACTGTTTCCTGTTAAACCTTGGACTGGAAACTCTTCCTCTGCGTGTAGAACGCCACTGCTATAATGCACAAAGAATTGCAGAATTTCTGAATGCCCATGAGAAAGTATCTCACGTAAACTATGCCGGACTTCCTGATGACAAATACTATGCACTTGCTCAGAAATACATGAACGAAGGCAGAACCTGCGGTGTTATCTCCTTTGAACTGACAGGTGGTCGAGAAGCTGCAGTCCGCTTTATGGACAGCTTAAAGCTTGCCACCATCGCAACGCACGTAGCAGCATCCAAAACCATGATCCTGCATCCTGCAAGCCATACTCACCGCCAGATGAACGATGAACAGCTTGCAGAAGCCGGCGTATCACCGGGAATGATCCGTCTCTCCGTTGGTATTGAAAATGTTGAAGACATCATTGCTGACATCGAACAGGCATTAAAAAACGCATAAAAGATAATTTCAAAAAATCCGAAAGAACTTCTGAAATGATCACAGCTATAACAGATCATTTCCAGATTCTTCCGGATTTTTATTTTCAGGTCAAACGGATATTCGCAATCCGCTTTGCTACTTGATTCGGTTAAATTCTTTCTTATTTTCTACTTTAACAAATAAACATCTGTATAATATACCCCTTTGTCCTCCCCTTCCTGATGGGTAGCAACATAAATATCGATACAATTATGTTTAATCGCACCACCGCAATCCTCTGCAACATAAACCTGTCCATTGATCACAACCTTAGATCCATATGGAATCTGTGTAGGATCCACCGCAATCGTACGGTTTGTCGTAGCAGTCACCCCTGTAGAAGTAATACCATTTGCCCAAGGGCCACAACAAATACTGCAGGAACAATAATGAGTAATCTTAAAAGTTCCCAGCGGAATCAGTGACGCATCTGAAGACACAGCTACCGGAGTCCCCACCTGCACTCCATCTACAGCCTCCCCTTTTGAAGCAGTTACGCCATCCACAGCCTCTGCAAAAACACCTTTGCCTTCACTTTTATGAATTGTTCCTGCTTCTTCACCGTCTACTTTAGCGACCTTTGACTCCTCTGTTTTCTCCTCTGCTGCTGTATTCTCCAGAACACTGGTAGGAATATATCCAATGCCTCTTTTTCCATTCTCTTTTTTATAGTAAATCTGACTCCAGATGCCATTTACTGTAGCCAGGCGCTTCACTTCATCCTCCTGAATGACCTCACCTACTACCTGTCCATCCTTCTTTCCCGGATAATCCAGAATATCACTGTCCTTCAGTGCTGTAAAAGTTCCCTTTGCCTGAGCAACCTGATCACTGTCATTGATATGTTTTGTGGGCACATAGCCACTGATCTTTTCCGTACCCTTTTTGCTCTTTTTCTCATAAGTCACTTTACTCCAGCCATTATCACATACGGCCACTCTCTCTACACCGGTACCAAGATACACTCTTACAAGCTTCTTTCCGTTTTTCCCCGGCATAGAGCGTATATAAGTTGCCTTTGCAGAAACAGAAACCTTATCCGACTTGGCAACTGCCGTTACCTTCTCTCCACTTCCATCATCAATCTCAAATGTCTGCGGTATCTTATTATCCTCCTTATAAGCATTAATTGTCCCCTCATAATCCAGAATATCCGCAGAAACTGTTGTTGGTAAAGTAAGCATACTGCAAACTAATAATACTAAAATTTTTTTCTTCATAAACTGAGCCTCAACTCCTTTATCGTCTCTCTCCGTCTGTCCTATCATAGCACACCCCCTCCCAATTTGCAATTTTCCACCCCATCCTTCACGGAATCTTCATAAACTATATTGCTTCTATTATTTCTATATGCTATAGTAAAATTATCAGAATTCTATTCTGCCTTACGAAAGATAAGATAAAATATAAATATTTTTTCGTAAAGGAGTGTGATTTTATGACTGCTGTTAAAGAACGTATTATAGGTGCTGTATCAATTATGAGTGATAAAGATGCTAATATCTTCTGGCATATTATTCAAAAACATTTTAAACTGCCTGATACATTCGCAGATATAGAAAAAGTTGAACCCGATGAAACAGATTTAATAATGTTAAAGGAAATCGAAAACAACCCTGACTGTCACGAATTCATTTCTCAGGAAGAATTAATGAAAGAACTTAATATGTAAGTATTGTTCCCTGAAAAGTGCCAATTTCAGCACTTTTCAGGGAGTCATAATTTTTCAATAAAACCATCATAAAAAATTTCAAAATAAATAAAAAAACATTTGACAAACTCCACTGCATATAGTATCATATATTTTGTCGCTGAGGTAATCACTCAACTGACATCATAAATGCGATAGTGGCGTAGTTGGTAACGCGCGACCTTGCCAAGGTCGAGACCGCGGGTTCGAGCCCCGTCTATCGCTCTTAAAGCATCAGCTAAGGCTGATGCTTTTTTCATCCCCTTCTATTAACTTTCCATAACTATAGCAATTCCATATCTGCGAATAACATCTATAGCCAATATCCTTGATTAACATCCCTGAGTCAAGCGTATATTCGCAATCCGCTTCGCTACGCGGCTCTACACCAGCGCAGGACATTATATGTTTTTGCCCGCATTTGCAGGAGTCTTAGAAAAAGTTAGCGCCAGGAAATCTGCGTTATGTAAAAAAATTTCACTGTCTGAGCCGCATTTGCGGCGAGTTTGAAATTTTTTTACATGTTTTTAGCAGATTTCCTGGCGCTTAGTTTTTCTTAGGCTCCGAAACCGCGGACAAAAACATATAATGTCCTGCGCGTCCCCATACCAGCACCTTAGTGATGGAACAATCTGATACCAGTAAAACTCATCACCATTCCATATTTATTGCAAGTCTCGATCACAGCATCATCACGCACAGATCCACCCGGCTGCGCAATATACTTCACACCACTCTTATGCGCACGCTCAATATTATCACTGAATGGGAAGAATGCATCAGATCCCAGTGTAACATCCGTCATCTGATCCAGCCATGCACGTTTCTCTTCTTTTGTAAATACTTCCGGTTTCTCTGTGAAAGTTTTCTCCCACATACCATCAGCAAGTACATCCATATATTCATCCCCGATATAAACATCAATGGCATTGTCACGTTCCGCACGTGAAATTGTATCTTTAAATGGCAGATTCAGCACTTTCGGGCACTGGCGAAGGAACCAGTTGTCTGCCTTCTGTCCTGCAAGTCTTGTACAATGTACACGTGACTGCTGTCCTGCACCAACACCGATAGCCTGTCCATCTTTTACGAAGCATACAGAGTTGGACTGTGTATATTTCAGGATGATCAGAGAAATCTTCATATCACGTTTTGCTTCCTCTGTAAGCTCTTTATTCTCTGTCACAATATTGGAAAGCATTGCATCATCGATCTCAAGCTCCTGACGGCCCTGCTCAAAAGTTACACCAAATACTTCTTTGTGTTCCAGCGGAGCCGGTACAAAGTTCTCATCGATCTGGATCACATTGTAGTTTCCTTTTTTCTTCTGCTTCAGGATCTCCAGTGCTTCCTCTGTGTATCCAGGTGCAATAACACCGTCAGATACCTCTCTCTTGATCAGAAGTGCTGTATCTTTATCACACACATCAGAAAGAGAAATAAAATCACCAAAAGAGGACATTCTGTCAGCACCGCGAGCTCTTGCATAAGCGCATGCTAATGGTGAAAAATTCTTCCAGTCCATATCATTTACCCAGTAGATCTTTGCCAGAGTCTCTGTAAGAGGAAGTCCTACAGCAGCACCGGCAGGAGATACATGTTTAAAAGATGTAGCTGCAGGAAGTCCTGTTGCTTTCTTCAGATTGGATACCAGCTGCCAGCCATTAAAAGCATCCAGGAAATTGATATATCCCGGTCTTCCGGAAAGGATCTTTACCGGAAGCTCAGATCCGTCTGCCATATAAATTTTTGCAGGTTTCTGATTCGGGTTACAGCCATATTTTAATTCGAATTCTTTCATTATATAAATCCTCCGTATGAACCAAATAAGTATTTTAAAATTAATTCCTGTAAATAATTTCTTACTGCGAAAGCATCGTCTTATGTTCACAATAATCTATGAGCACTATCTGTACTCAGTAAGTGACTATTATTTATTCTTATTAATGATCTTGCTTTCGTACTTACCTGTCTCAATATCAATATATCTTACAAACAGAGATACTTTGTTATCTTCGTTCAGGCTGTTCCAGAGAAGTTCTGCAAACTCATCCATATCATCCGGAATTGCTACCAATTTCGGTTCGCCTTCAAAGCTTGGAAGTGGATTTCCGTCACATTTATAAGTATGGATGAAATGTCCCTCTCCTGCAATGGCATTCTCATATGCAAATGTGTATCTGTTACATGCATCCGGATTTCCGTTGTTGCTCTTGAGAATTGACATTGCATAGTTGAATTTTCCGTTCTCTACGTGCATAACACCGGAGATACGAGGTGTATAGTTCGGACCGTCCGGCTCGAATTCTCTGCTTCTTAAGGACTGCTCAAAAGTAAGCTGATGATCCATTCCCTCATAAATGGTATCTGTCTGATCTCCGTTAGTTACGATTGTTTTGTTTCCCAGTACACGTACAGGTGCATAGATGATCAGACTCGGATCTGTAAGTTTGGACGGATCAAATGCCTGGGTACGGATTCCCTCACCATCCTCTACAAATACTCTGTTTCTGCTGTTCTCGCTTCTGCCCATGATGAAATAAGCTGTCACTGCTTTCTTACCGTCTGCGGAACGTCCAATCACAATTCCTCTGCCAGGATAGGAATTCTCTTTCAGTTCTTTTTCCAGTGATAACATTTCCATAATTTTTCTCCTTTTCGTTAAAAATAAGGTTAAAAAAAGCCTGGGAAACCTATTTATTCATTGAATAATTTCCAGGCTGCCCAGGCGGTCGGCTCATATACTCGCTGCACTCCCTGTAGGTAATCCTACTTCCGCCAGTCATGCAGGCACTGTTGTGAAAAAAAATCACACATTGTTATTATAGTACAATACTTCTTTGTGGATTTCAAGGCAAATTTTTTTGTACTGTGCTGAATTTTCGTTTTACTGAACATCCTGCAAACCATAATCAACATCAATCTGCGCCGCAATATCCGATTTCATCTGTATCCATGCATCCGGATTCTCCACATAATATTTCGGACAGTTTTTTCCGGTAACATCATAATGCCGGATCACATTCTCTGATGTAAGTCCAAACCGCACGCACAACCACGCAGAAAGCTTCACTGCCGAATCATAAGTTGCCTCATTGAATTTCCCCGTCTCATCCGGATGACAGCACTCGATGGACAAAGTATCTACATTACGTGAGTTCGTCGCATAGGACATCTCTGACGTAGGAATACACTGCACCACTTCCCCATCCAGCCCCACTACAAAATGACTGCTCACCTTTGTGTCATGAGTAGTCGCCAGATTCTCGAAGTAGTTCCTGTTTGCAATGGCTGTTGCCCCCGGATTTGCAGTATAATGAATGGCAATATACTGTACACTCTCAATGGGAATCTGCGGTCTGGAATATTCATTCGGCGTCAGCAGTTCCACATCTATGTACGGCGCCCCTTCTTTTTGCCATTGTTCCGGTCCGCCTGAAGAATCCGTATTGTCTGTTCCTGACTGTTCCCCATCAGAAACCATCGTGTCAGAATTATGTAAAAAGTCCCCAATACTCCATCCATTTTCACTGGCCCGATTTATTATGATCCACCCACTCAGAACTATGATCACGAGCAGCATGAGGCTCATAAGAATTCTCTGATTTCTCTGCCTTACTCTGCTGCTCTTTCGTCTTTTCGACCTGCTGTTTTTCTTTTTTACTGCAGTTTTCCCTGTTCTGGTATCTGTTTTTTTCTTTTTGTTTATATGCTTTTGCATTTTTACCTTCTCTTACGGGATTTTACTCCCTGCAAAAAATACCCCGGCCGGCATGCCTGGAAATCTTATTTCTTTCCATCAGCAGCCAGCCGGGGCATATATTACACCTGAAATTTATTATTTGTCATCTACGCTATAGTTCGGAGCTTCTTTTGTGATATGAATATCATGTGGATGAGATTCCTTAAGAGATGCAGCAGAAATCTTGATGAATCTGCCTGTTTCTTTAAGCTTCTCAA
This sequence comes from Blautia sp. DFI.6.71, assembly GCF_020593585.1. NCBI lineage: Bacteria > Bacillati > Bacillota > Clostridia > Lachnospirales > Lachnospiraceae > Blautia > Blautia sp. DFI.6.71. The sequence goes on along the minus strand of NZ_JAJDMJ010000006.1, from coordinate 50,619 downwards.
TAGTTTCTGCTCCACAATATCCCATACCGGAACGAAGACCGCCCATGAGCTGGAATACAGTATCCTCAACATGTCCTTTGTAAGCAACACGTCCTTCTACGCCTTCCGGAACAAGTTTCTTCGCATTCTCCTGGAAGTAACGGTCTTTACTTCCGTTCTCCATAGCTGCGATAGATCCCATACCGCGGTATACTTTATATTTTCTGCCCTGATACAGTTCGAATGTTCCCGGGCTCTCGTCGCATCCTGCAAACATGCTTCCCATCATGCAGACATTCGCACCGGCTGCGATTGCCTTTGTGACATCTCCGGAATACTTGATACCACCGTCTGCAATGATCGGGATTCCATATTCTTTTGCAGCTTCGTAGCAGTCCATAACAGCAGTGATCTGCGGAACACCGATACCTGCAACAACTCGTGTGGTACAGATAGATCCAGGTCCGATACCAACCTTAACTGCATCTACACCGGCCTCGATCAGAGCCTTTGTCGCAGCACCTGTTGCTACGTTACCTGCGATTACCTGCAGTTCCGGATATGCTGCCTTGATCTCGCGTACAGCCTTCAGAATGTTCTCTGAATGTCCATGTGCAGAATCAATTACGATCACGTCTACAGATGCCTTTACAAGTGCATCAACACGTGCAAGTACATTAGCAGTGATTCCTACCGCAGCACCGCAGAGAAGACGTCCCTGCTCATCCTTTGCAGCCAGAGGATATTTGATCTGTTTCTCAATATCTTTAATAGTAATTAAGCCTTTTAAGTTAAAGTCATCATCTACAATGGGTAATTTCTCTTTACGTGATTTTGCCAGAATCTTCTTGGCATCTTCCAGTGTAATTCCCTCTTTGGCTGTAATCAGTCCCTCAGAAGTCATGCACTCTTTGATCTTCTTGCTGAAATCTGTCTCAAACTTCAGATCACGATTGGTAATGATTCCGACCAGTTTTCTGCCCTCTGTGATCGGCACACCGGAGATACGGAACTTTGCCATTAACTCATCTGCGTCCTTAAGTGTATGTTCAGGAGATAAATAGAAAGGATCTGTGATAACACCGTTCTCAGAACGTTTTACCTTGTCTACCTCTTCTGCCTGCGCTTCAATGGACATATTCTTATGAATAATACCAATACCACCCTGTCTCGCCATAGCGATCGCCATGCGATGCTCGGTTACTGTATCCATTCCTGCACTCATCATAGGAATGTTCAGTTTAACCTTCTTTGTTAAGTAAGTTGTGACATCTACCTGATTCGGAATTACCTTTGAATATGCCGGAACTAACAGCACGTCATCAAAAGTAATGCCTTCACCAATGATAGTACCCATTGCATTTCCTCCCTTGCGTATATGAAATTAAATTACTATTGTAATGTAAAAAGGAACCAGCAACTGGTCCTTTTATTTTCAACAAGTGTAACAAAAATCAGATTCTATGTCAATCCAAAAAAACTTTGCTCGGTGCTGAATTTTTCATAGCCTGTGCAAGTGCCTCATCCGGTTCCAGGATGATCTTGCATAAATTTCCGTCCAGTCTTGTGATAACACCAAAGCGTTTATGCTCCGGATTTCCTGATGAAAAGTCCAGTACTTTCATGTTCTGGTTTCCGTTGTAATAGTCCATTCTGTGGGAATCCAGCGGTGCTGCCAGATCTGCTTCTGATAATTTGAAGCTCTTTACTTTCTTTCTTTTTGTCTTTGACATGATCATGTCGATGTCAAAATCGCCATTGATAAACAGATATTCATATTCTACATCTGTTTTCGGGATTACAAAATAGCATGCAATTCCAAGCGCTACGGCAATGATCAGTGCCAGCGGTGTGATGATAAGTCCGGCAAATACTGCCAGCACTGTCAAAACGATCAGACCGTATTTGAGCAGGCTGTCTTTAGCCGTCTTATCTTTCTTTACCAGTAATTCTGAATACAAGTCGCCCATTGTTTCGTCTCCTTTTCATTTGTTCAGCTGTTGAAAGCAGCTTTTTTTGCACAGCATATTTAACAATTATATTTTATTCATCATGCTGTTTTTCTGCATTATATCACAAAACGGAACCATCGTCTATGACGACGGTTCCGTTTCACATATTTCCGCCTGCGCTGTTTTTATCTATAGCAATCCTCGTAAATAATGCATTTAAGACAATTCAGCAGAGTGCGAAAGACAAGGAAGATATCTGCAGGCGTGCTGACGCACGGCAAAGATATCTGACGCAGGATTTCACACTCTGATGGGCTGGATTAAGATGCATTATTTCAGAGAATTGCTATAAGCATACTACGGTATAATTTTATCGTTTATTAAAAATTACATCATTCCCATTCCAGGATTAGCAGCCGGTGCAGGTGTGTCTTCTTTGATAATTGCAACAGCAGATTCTGTTGTCAGTAATGTAGACGCAACGCTTGTAGCATTCTGAAGAGCACTTCTTGTAACCTTTGCAGGATCAAGGATACCTTCGCTTACCATATCTACATATCTTTCGTTCAAAGCATCAAAGCCGATTCCCGGTTCGGATTCTCTTACTTTGTTGATGATTACGGAACCTTCAAGTCCTGCATTTGCAGAAATGCGGAACAGAGGAGCTTCCAGAGCTTTCAGGATGATATTTGCACCTGTCTTCTCGTCACCTTCCAGAGTTGTTGCAAGTTTTGCAACTTCTTTGGATGCGTGGATGTAAGCAGATCCACCACCTGCGATGATACCTTCTTCTACTGCTGCTCTTGTAGCTGCAAGAGCATCTTCCAGACGAAGCTTCGCTTCTTTCATTTCTGTCTCAGTGGAAGCACCAACACGGATAACAGCTACGCCGCCAGCCAGTTTTGCAAGTCTTTCCTGTAATTTTTCTTTATCAAATTCAGATTTTGTTTCTTCAATCTGTCCACGGATCTGAGCAACACGGTTTGCGATTGCATCTTTGTCACCCATACCGTCAACGATAACTGTGTTCTCTTTTGCAACTTTAACAGATTTTGCACGTCCTAACTGCTCCATAGTTGCGTCTTTCAGTTCCAGACCAACTTCTTCGGAGATTACCTGACCACCTGTAAGGATTGCGATATCCTGAAGCATTTCTTTTCTTCTGTCACCATATCCCGGAGCTTTGACAGCTACTACCTGGAAGGTTCCTCTTAATTTGTTTACGATCAGAGTTGTAAGAGCTTCGCCCTCTACATCTTCAGCAATGATAAGAAGTTTCGCACCAACTTTTACGATCTGCTCCAGTAATGGAAGGATTTCCTGGATGTTGCTGATCTTCTTGTCTGTGATCAGGATGTATGGATCTTCCAGATTTGCTTCCATTTTTTCCATATCTGTTGACATATATGCGGATACATATCCACGATCGAACTGCATACCTTCTACAAGGTCAAGTTCTGTGTGCATTGTCTTGGATTCTTCTACTGTGATAACACCGTCTTTGGAAACTTTTTCCATAGCATCTGCTACTAACTGTCCAACAGTCTCATCGCTTGCGGAAATAGATGCAACGTTTGCAATCTGTTTCTTGCCGCTGATTGTCTGGCTCATGTTCTTGATTGCTTCTACAGCTACATCTGTAGCTTTCTTCATACCTTTTCTGAGGATGATCGGGTTAGCGCCTGCTGCCAGATTTCTCATTCCTTCGTGAACCATAGCCTGTGCAAGAACAGTAGCTGTTGTTGTACCATCACCTGCTACATCGTTTGTTTTGGAAGCCACTTCTTTGATCAGCTGTGCGCCCATGTTTTCAAATCCGTCTTCCAGTTCGATTTCTTTTGCGATTGTAACACCGTCGTTTGTGATAAGCGGAGCTCCGTATGGTTTGTCAAGAACTACGTTTCTTCCTTTCGGTCCTAATGTTACTCTTACTGTATCAGCTAATTTATTTACACCAGCTTCAAGAGCTGCTCTGGCTTCTGCGCCGAATTTAATTTCTTTTGCCATGATAATATGACCTCCTGATTCAAATTCTGATTTCTATGAATTCTTTCTGATACCTGTCCGATATCTCATGTTACATCCTGTAAATATTATCTTACCTGCAAACATTATCTTATAAGTATCTTCATTTATGTTTTCTATTTTGATATTGCTTATTTAACAATTGCAAGAATATCATTCTGTTTTACAATGATATATTCTGTGCCATCCATTTTTACTTCTGTTCCTGAATATTTGGAGTAGATAACTTTATCACCTACAGCTACTTCCATTTTTACTTCTTTGCCGTCAACAACTCCGCCAGGTCCTACAGCTACAACTTCTGCCTGCTGTGGTTTCTCCTGTGCCTGTCCCGGAAGAACGATACCGGATTTTGTTGTTTCTTCTGCTTCAACCTGTTTTAATACAACTCTGTCACCTAAAGGTACTAATGTCATGATCTATATCCTCCTTTATTCTCCAACTAAAGCTTTCCTGTTACCGTACTCTTTCCATTATTGCAAAATATCCGGTAACTGTTTCGGCACTCTGTCTAATCCTGCCGATTTTTGCTAGCACTCATTTACTTCGAGTGCTAATCACTGTCCTTATATTATTGAAAATGAGTCGATTTCGCAAGTGCTTTTATCATTATAAAATAATATATATTCTCTTTTTTACTTATATATACTCTTCTTTTCTTTTGTTTTCTTAATTTACAAATAATTTTGTCATAACTAGTACATCGAAAATTAAGTTTCTGCTATATTGACGCAGGATGATTGCTTCAGCTGCAAGGCGGAGGAATGAGGCGTAGCGGTGGCTACGGCGATTGACGACAACGCCGCAGATGAAAAATCAGACAAGTCAATATAGCAGTTACTTAATATTCGCTGTACTAGTCCGGAGGGCTTTATTATGTTATAAGCATATTACGGAATAATTTTCTATAACATAACAAAAAGACCGTCCACCATACAGCAGACAGCCTTCTTGTATTCATTATTTACGGATCAGGATTTCTTATTTCTCTGAGCTTTAATCTCTTCCAGTTCATCAAAGATGACTTCATTCAGCACTTTAATGTAGGTTCCCTTCATACCGGATGATCTGGATTCGATCACACCGGCACTTTCAAACTTCCTCAAAGCGTTTACGATAACAGATCTGGTGATTCCCACGCGGTCTGCGATCTTACTTGCAACCAGGATTCCCTCATCTCCGTCAAGTTCATCAAAGATATGGATGATTGCCTCCAGTTCGGAGAAAGATAAAGTATTAAACGCAGATTTCACTACCTGCTGCTTTCTGTCCTCCTCAGCATTCTCTTCATGGACCGCTCTCATCATCTCCAGCCCTACAACGGTTGTTCCATATTCACTGACAATAATATCTTCAATGTCATATGGTTTCTCATAACGATACATAAATACAGTACCCAGTCGTTCCCCTGCAATATCTATCGGATTAATGATTCCCTGATAACTGCTTGATACATGTTCAAATCCCAGTGTCTGAAGATTTACATTCTCTTTTGTTGACAGGACACCCAGAAATCTCTCGTTTAACAGGGAATCTACATATCCGCCAACCTTGTCCTCGATCAGTTCAGTGATCTCCTCTACTCCCGGGCATAAACTGACACCCAGAACCTTTCCTTTTTTACTGAGAACCAGAATGTTGGAACTCAGTGTCTCCATCAGAACCTGACAGATGTCATTAAATACCACTTTGCTGGAACTGCTGTTATGCAGAAGTTTATTAATTTTTCTTGTTCTATCCAGCAGCTGAACACTCATATTGTCCTCCTTTCACCCTGTACATATCCGAAATCTTTCTGTCATTATTTCATAAATGAGCAGTCACTTTCTTTTGCTCGCAAGGAAGATTCAGACACACATGGTTATTAACATTACTGATACTTTGATTTTACACGTTTTAAAGTCAAATTACAAGACAAATTTTACTATTTTTTTATTTATTTTTGCTTTTCTGAAAATAGATTCCTTTTATAATATTATTCAATAAATATCATCATCAAAAATTCAAAGGATTGAAGACAAAAAGTCAGAAAGTCACTGACTGTAAGACAAAAAACGGAACTGTTGCATTAATGAAATTCATTTTCAACTGCTGCAACAGTCCCATTTATAACATTTACAATCCGTTATTATTCTTTCTCGTCCTTTGCCTCTACATATCCACATGTCTCCTGGCTACAGACAAGCTTATTCCCCTTTTCCACCATATAGCTTCCACATTTCGGACATTTCTTTGCTGATGGTTTCTGCCAGGACATGAAATCACAATCCGGATTATCCTCACATCCGTAGTACTTACGTCCTTTTTTGGTTTTCTTAAGCACAATCTCTTTTCCACATTTCGGACATGCCACCCCGATCTTCTCAAAATATGGTTTGGTATTTTTGCATTCCGGAAATCCCGGACATGCAAGGAATCGTCCATGAGGACCATATTTAATCACCATATGTCTGCCACAGTTTTCGCAGATCACATCTGTCACTTCATCCTGAATATCAACCTTTTCAAGTTCTTCCTCTGCAGCATCTACATCCTTCTTCAGATCCGGATAGAAGTTGCTTACTACTGTCTTCCACTTTACAGTTCCTGCTGCCACACAGTCCAGAAGCCCTTCCATAGTCGCAGTGAAGTTTACATCTACAATACTCGGGAAAGCCTGTTTCATAATATTATTGACAACTTCCCCCAACTCTGTAACATACAGGTTCTTCTGTTCTTTTGCAACATAACGGCGGCTGATGATCGTTGTGATCGTCGGCGCATAGGTACTTGGACGTCCAATCCCCAGTTCTTCCATAGTCTTGACCAGAGATGCCTCTGTATAATGTGCAGGCGGCTGCGTGAAATGCTGTTCTGGTTTCAGTTCCTTAAGACTAAGCTTCATTCCTCTTTCAAGACTCTGATTCAGAACATTTCCTTTTTTCTGGTCCTCTTCATCTGTGTATACAGACATAAATCCGTCAAATATGATCTTGGAGGCAGAGACTGTAAAAATATACTGGTCTGCACCAATCTTTACAGATGTTGTTTCGTATTTTGCAGGAGCCATTCTGCTGGCCGCAAAACGTCTCCAGATAAGCTGATACAGTCTGAACTGATCTCTTGAAAGAGATTCCTTCAGTACAGCCGGTGTACGGCTGATGTCTGTAGGACGGATCGCTTCGTGAGCATCCTGGATCTTCTGTCCCTTTTTCACAGCTTTCTCAGACTTTGAAACATAATCCTCTCCGTACTGAGCAGTGATATATTCTCTTGCAGCAGCATCTGCTTCCTCTGAGATTCGGGTGGAATCTGTACGCAGATAAGAGATCACACCTACCGTTCCATTTCCTTTGATATCAATTCCTTCATACAGCTGCTGTGCCAGACGCATTGTCTTCTGTGTGGAAAAGTTTAAGGTCTTGGCTGCTTCCTGCTGTAAGGTACTTGTAGTAAAGGGAAGCGGTGCATTCTTGATCCTCTCGCCTTTCTTTACTTCATTGATCTCATATTCTTTATCTTTCAGAGAGGCCAGAAGTTTATCCATTTCCTCTTTGCTGTGGATATCCATCTTTTTATCTGTTCCATAAAACTTCGCCTGCAACGGTTTCTTCTCACCCTTCACCTGAAAATCTCCCTCCAGGCTCCAGTATTCTTCCGGAATAAACGCATTGATCTCATCTTCTCTGTCACAGATGATACGAAGCGCAACAGACTGTACGCGCCCCGCACTTAAGCCTCTCTTGACTTTTGCCCAGAGAAGCGGGCTGATGGTATAACCTACCATACGGTCAAGCATACGTCTTGCCTGCTGTGCATCTACCAGATCCATATCCAGGTCTCTGGCCTGTTTGATTGATGATTTTACTGCTGTCTTGGTAATCTCGTTAAAGGTAATCCTGTGCATCTTCTTCGGATCTTCTTTTAATGCCTGCATCAGATGCCAGGAAATTGCCTCTCCCTCGCGGTCAGGGTCAGTTGCAAGATAAATCTTATCTGCTTTCTTTGCAGCCTTGCGAAGCTTTGCAAGCAGTTCTCCCTTTCCTCTGATCGTTATATATTTGGGTTCAAAATCATGCTCAACATCAATTCCGAACTGACTCTTCGGGAAATCACGGACATGTCCGTTAGAAGCTTCCACATCGTAATTCGCACCGAGAAATTTCTTTATTGTTTTCACTTTTGCAGGTGATTCTACTATCACCAGATATTTCGCCATGCTACCTCTCCTAGTCGTAATCTGTTATTCTTCACAGTGTCCCTGAACGGGCACATTGCCTGACAGCGATATTGTTACATATAAAAATCGCCCTGCGCCGCAGAAACGTGAAGCACAATAATCATAAATCGTCAACTGTCTTTTACATAATAATGTCTCCCGCTCTCTCTTATGAGCCCCCGCAGTGTCAGTTCCACAAGACAGTTGCTTACCTGTGCCGGGGAAAAGCCTGTTTTTCTCACAATGTAGTCGGGATTTTTTGGTCGTAAATCGAGACAACTATACACCATATTCAAATCTCTTGCAAGTCCCAAGTTGTTTTTTTCACCGTTTTGTGTTACTTTTTCCATCGAAATTCCAAGTTCTTCCAGCATAATTTCCGGACAGTATGCAATCCCTGCGCCGTCGTAGATCAGCTTATGGCAGCCTCTGCTGAGTTCATCTGTCACTGCCCCCGGAATCGCATAGACCATCTTTCCCTGTTCCAGTGCAAATCCCGCAGTAATCAGCGAACCGCTGTTTTCTTTTGCTTCCACTACCAGAACCGCGTCTGACAAAGCACTGATGATCCGGTTTCGCGCCGGGAAATGCCAGGAAACAGGTCCTGAACCCAGTGGACATTCACTGATGATCCCACCATTTTCCCATAAGATCCTCTCATAGAGTTTTCTGTTAGATTTCGGATAGCATACATCAACACCACTTCCAAGCACCGCAAATGTAGGCATCTTTCCTTCCAGTGCGCCTTTATGTCCTTCTGAATCAATGCCAAGTGCCATACCGCTGATAATCTGGACTCCAGCTACACTTAACGCTTTCGCATACCGGAATGCCTGCATCCTTCCATAAGGACTGCACATTCTGGCACCGATCACTGCCACCGTTCTTCTCTTAGGATCAGGAAGTCTGCCTTTTACATAAAGCTTTGCCGGCATGGAGGAATACTGCTTCATTATCTGAGGATATTCCGGATCTGATTTCTCAATACATCGTATCTGACCTGTACTGTATTCTTCTGTATGATTATTTTTCACATCAGTTCTTTCCATATAAAATACCTCACTGACCTTTATTTTATGACAGAATCTTTGTCAAATGCCCTGTACGAAAGTGCTTCTCCGATATGATGACCGGCAATCATTTCTTCCCCTTCCATATCCGCAATTGTTCTGGCTACCTTCAGGATCCTGTGATAGGATCTGGCACTGAATGCGATTTTTTCAAAGGCTCTTGCCAGAAGTCGTGATGCGCTGTCTGTAAGAGGGCAGAATTTATCGATCAGACTGCTCTTCAGCTGCCCGTTAAAATTTATTTTCTCATCTTTATACCGTTCTTCCTGAATCTTCTGTACTTTTTCCACTCTTTTTCTGATAGCAGCGGAATTTTCTCCCTTTCTTCCACAGTGAAGCTGTGAAAAAGAAACCGGCGGTACCTCAGTGCTGATATCAATTCTGTCCAGAAGGGGGCGACTGATTTTTCCCATATAATGTGTGATCTCACCTGCTGTACAGGTGCATCTGTTTAAATCCGGATAATAACCGCAGGGACAGGGATTCATCGCTGCACATAACATAAAATCCGCCGGAAAGTTGTAAGTTCCGCTTGCTCTGGCTATCTGGATCACTTTATCCTCCATGGGCTGTCGCAGAAGTTCCAGACTTGCTCTGGAAAATTCCGGCATTTCATCCAGAAAGAGTACACCTTTATGCGCAAGAGTGATTTCGCCGGGTCTGGGATTACGCCCGCCTCCTGCAATTGCCTGCGGAGTACTTGTATGATGAGGGCTGCGAAATGGTCGCTCATCAATCAGAGGATGTTCTCTTGAAAGAAGTCCTGCAATACTGTAAATTCTGGTAAGCTCCAGCTTTTCTTCAAAGCCAAGCCCAGGCATGATCGTCGGCAGTCTTCTGGCAAGCATGGTTTTACCCGTTCCCGGAGGTCCGATAAGGAGAAGATTGTGAAATCCGCTTACTGCAATTTCCGCCGCTCTTTTTGCCCCTTCCTGTCCTTCAATGTCTGAAAAATCCATTCCCATATCTGTATTTATAATAGAAGGAATTTCTTCCTGTATTTCCCTCCTCAGATAGGGTTCCGGATTCTTAAGACACTCGACCAGTTCCCGTAAATTTTTTACTCCTGCTACCGGCACATCCCTGATTAGTCTTCCTTCTTTCAGATTCTCATAGGGAACTACGCAAAAACGACTGCCCAAACTTCTTGCACACAACACAATCGGCAGGATTCCGGATATCCCATGGATTTCTCCGTCCAGACCGATCTCCCCTGCCATCATAACTCTGCTGACAACCTGAGGGCTGATCATCTCAAAAGCAGCCAACACTGCTGCTGCCACCGGTACATCAAAACCGGCTCCCTCTTTCTTCATGTCTGCAGGAGCAAAATTGACGGTAATTCTCTTTGGTGGAAACTGATAACCATTATTCTTGAGTGCTGTGCGTACCCGTTCCTGCGCTTCCTTTACCTGCGCAGAAGGAAATCCTACCATGATAAAGGAAGGAAGTCCGTTACTTACATCAGCTTCTACCTGCACAGGGCATACTTCCACCCCAAAAATTGCAGCTGATAATACACTTGCAAACAAATATAAACTCCTTTCTTCCGGCATAAATCTCCCCCGATATTTATGCTCGCCAAACAGCGGACGACTGAATAGTTACATCACTTAACTTGTATTGGAAATTATTTCAGAAATCAGATTAGAAAAAAGATTATTTTTATAATAGACCATTTTGCTCTGTTTTGCAACCGTTCATTTTGTTCTGTTTTATACTTTTTTCAGTACATAATCTGCGAAGGCTTTTCACAGATCATGTTTGGGAGTACACTACAAAACAGAGAGGTGAACTATATGAAATTTCAGCGTATTCAGGATTTACGTACAGATGCTGACATGTCACAGAAACAGCTCAGCGAAATTCTTCACATCAGCCAGCGTTCCTACTCTCACTATGAGACAGGTTCACGCAATATCCCGGTTGAAATGCTTATCAGACTGGCAAATTATTACGATATAAGTGTTGATTATCTGGTAGGACGCACTGATAAAAAAGAGATGAATAAATAAGTAAAATCACTTTTTTAAATATAAAAGGATTCCTGTAACTGTTTATGTTACTGAATCCTTTTATATTCTTCGTATCTTTTATTCTTTTATCATAACAGTATCCACAGAAGGATGGACTTTTGCACCCTCCGCTTTTGTTTTTGTCTTAATATTCACATAAAGACGACCATTATCAAAGGTAAGATAACCCTTTGCTACATTTCCCAGCGAGTCTGTAAACGAGAATCTGGTTGCGTTTCCTGCTACGGATTTCTTTACTTTTGCCTTACAGGAAGCTGTCTTTTTCTTATTTGTCTGCCAATAAGTGAATGTGATCGATTTCTGGCTGAGTTTTTTAATTTTGATCTTAACCCTGCCATTCTCACTGCGCCAGGTTCCCAGATAGTCCTCCGGGTTAAAAACATATGCCCTTTCCAGTACAGGTGTTGGTGTTACCGTAGGAATCGGCGTTGGGGTAGGTGTGGGTGTAGCTGCAGGTGTCGGTGTTACAGTGGGAACTCTTTCCAGTGCCGCGATCGCTTCTGCTTTTCTCTGTTCTCTGTCCACGTTCTTTCTGTGTTGGAGCAGCAGAGTATCTGCCAGCATAAGCAGGATAAACAGGATAATTACAATTATCAGAAGTTTTATAAGTCTTTTTTTCTTTTTATTCCGTTTCTGTTTCCCATTGTTTGTTATCGACAAATCTGCATCTCCTCTTCTGTTTCTTGTTCGTTACTATCCGACAGTCAGACTCCTTATTCTTTTCCATCCCAGCAATAGGTACAGAGTTTACATGGTGAAATTCCAATGGAAGCTTTCAGATCATCAAGTCTGTGGAATTTCAGTGATGTGAAATTCAGCTCCTTACGGATTTCTTCCAGCATTTCTTTATAATTTGTTGAATTTGGATCTGCATAGTCTGCCAGGACTTTATCACTGACATTCTCTCCCTCGCGTTTGGCGATCACACGTCTTGTGATCAGATCCATCTCCGATTTAGAACGTGAGAAATTCAGATATTTGCATCCATAAAGCAAAGGCGGACACGCAGGACGGATATGTACTTCCTTTGCACCATTTCTGTAAAGAAATTCCGTTGTTTCTCTTAGCTGTGTTCCACGTACAATAGAATCATCAATCATCAGAAGGCTCTTATCCTTGATCAGACGATGTACAGGAATCAGCTTCATTCTTGCGATAAGATTTCTCTGGCTCTGCTGTGTAGGCATAAATGATCTTGGCCAGGTTGGTGTATATTTGATAAACGGACGGGCAAAAGGCACACCGGACTGGTTCGCATATCCAATCGCATGGGCAATACCGGAATCCGGAACACCGGCTACAATATCGGGATTTACTTCTCCCCTGTCTCTCCTGGCCAGCATATCACCGCAATGATAACGCATTTCTTCTACATTCACACCCTCGTATGCCGAAGTAGGATATCCGTAATATACCCAGAGGAAAGAACAGATTCGCATCTCTTCCCCTGGTTTCTGCAGGGTTTCCACACCGTCCGGAGTCACTGCAACAATTTCTCCGGGGCCCAGTTCTTTCAGGTCTTCATATCCAAGATTCAGGTATGCAAAGCTTTCAAAAGATACACAACAGGCATCTTCTTTCTTTCCCACGATCAGTGGAGTCCTTCCCAGACGGTCACGTGCTGCCAGAATCCCCTTTGGTGTCAGGATCAGCATGGTCATGGAACCTTCTATCACTTCCTGCGCATAACGGATTCCCTCAATCATGTTGTCTTTCTGATTGATCAGTGCAGCTACCATTTCTGTGGGATTTACGCTTCCTCCACTCATTTCCAGAAAATGAGTGCATCCGTTTTTAAAACAGTTGGCAATCAGTTCATCCATGTTATTGATCTTTCCAACTGTGGTAATTGCAAAGTTGCCAAGATGAGAGCGCACCAGAAGTGGCTGAGGTTCATTATCTGAAATACATCCGATTCCCAGATTTCCCTCCATCTCACCAATGTCACCATCAAATTTGGTCCTGAACGGCGCATTTTCAATGTTATGAATCACGCGGTCAAAACCACGTTTCTTATCATACACTGCCATTCCGCCTCTGCGTGTTCCCAGATGGGAATGATAATCAATTCCGAAGAAAAGGTCCAGAATGCAACTGGACTTTGATGCTACTCCAAAAATTCCACCCATTATCGTATTCTCCTTTTGTTCATCATCTTCAGGCAACTTTTATCATAATCCTCTTCGATAATCCATTTAAAAAGATTACTATAGCCCGTTTCATAACGTTTTCCTTCACTATAACAGTTCTTATCCTGCCAAATTGCTGTAAAAACAGTTATATCACACAACACTCCCATTATATAGAATGAAAATTTAGAAGTAAAGAGTTTTAATCTTATTTCGTTACTGTTCACTCCGTTCACAGTAACGTAGCCAAAATTCATTCCAGATTGCCTGCGGCAATGGAATTTTGGCTTGTATGTCTCGGGATTTTGGCATATTCATGCCAAAACACCTCGCGGGATAGTGGTATGTGAACAGTAACCTTATTTCTTTTCCTTGATGATACCTGTTCTGTATGCATCCAGCAGCTGGATCAATTCCTGTATTCTCTCTTTCAGCGCATGACCTGTATCTGTATCACCCACAAGCTGGCGTCTGGACATGTAGCTGACTGCCACGCGGTTCGATACAATATCAGTCTCTCTTGCCACAGCATCTGCTTTGGACGTAAACGGTTCATGAGCAGTAAGATTCAGTCCATAGGAATTATAGATCAGCGTATATCCGGCAATTCCCGTTACTTTCTGATATGGCTTGGAAAAACCACCGTCAATCACGATAACCTTTCCATCACATTTTACAGGACTTTCTCCTTCACTCTGGTGTACCGGAACATGGCCATTGATGATATGCCCTTTTTCCGGATCCAGACCAAATTCACGAAGCATATTATCTACCACTTCTTCATTCTCCCAGAGGCGGTAATAAGCATTCTTCTTCTCTTCATGTGTAGAAGGATCCTCTATGAAATATCTTTCAAAAGTACTCATCTTGCTCTTGCCAAACAATGGTGAATTCGGAGCTGCCCAGATATACCACATAATATCTCTGCCCTTCTTCTGTTCTTCTTTTCCTACAGAATAGAATGCTCTGCGCACATAGGTTTCCAGTACATCGTACAGTTCTTTTCCCTTGTAGCTTTTTCCATAAATCTGTACTTCCCGGAATGTTCCGTCTTCATTCAGAGGAATGCTTCCATGAAACAGAAGATTTCCGTTATATACTGTATAAAGCCCGCCTTTGTCAAGTAGGAGACGGATGTGGTTTTGCAGTTTTTCACAGTTTCTGAATGCAGAGGACAGTTTGTCCATAACTTCTTTTTCTCCGGCTGTAAGTTCGTATGGATGTTTCCAGTCAATAGTCGGAAAATTATTGTCGCGAAGCGGATATTCTTTTCCGTCAGGCAGTGTGATCGTCCCTTTTTCCGGATTGATCCGATGAAGAAGTGCTCTGTCTTCCATCTGGAATTCTTTATGTCTGCGCACCAGTTTACCTTCTAATTTAAACTGGATCACAGCAATAGCCTTGTGCATTTTTTTGCCCAGTTCTTCCTCAAGAACATTATAATTGAAAGCACCTTTCATAGCAAAAATCTCGCAGGAATCATCCTTATACGCCTCCATCACAAAGGTCGCCAGAGGAAGCATATTGATTCCGTATCCATCCTCAAGAATATCCAGATTTCCGTAACGGATACTGTTTCTTACCACTGTTGCAATACAGGCTTTCTGTCCTGCTGCCGCACCCATCCAGACAACATCATGGTTTCCCCACTGAATATCCAGGGAGTGATACTGCATCAGGCGATCCATAATGAAATGTGGAGCAGGACCTCTGTCATAAATATCCCCCAGAATATGTAAATGATCCACGACCAGACGCTGGATCAGTTCTGCAAGCGCAATGATAAAATTCTCCGCACTGCCAATCTCAATGATCGTATTTACAATGGAATCATAATATGCCTCTTTGTCGAGAACCTCCGCTTTCTCTGTGATCAGTTCTTCGATCACATAGGCATAATCTGCTGGAAGAGCTTTTCGTACTTTGGATCTGGTATATTTGGAGGCTGTTGTCTTACAGATTTCAATAAGACGGTAGAGAGTGATCTTATACCAGTTTTCCATATCTTCTTCTGTATCTTTGACAAGATCCATCTTCTCTTTCGGATAATAGATCAGAGTTGCCAGAGAACGCTTATCATTGTTACTTAATGTATGTCCAAACACATCATCAATCTTCTTCCTCACTGCACCGGAACCATTTCTGAGCACATGTGAAAACGCCTGATACTCCCCATGAAGGTCTGACATAAAGTGTTCCGTTCCCTTCGGCAGATTCAGGATTGACTGAAGATTGATAATCTCCGTAGATGCCTTTCCGATTGTAGGATAAATTTCTGCAAGTCTCTGTAAATATCTAAGTTCGTCTTTCTTCATATCCATCTCCTGTTATCATATATTATGATGTCAGGGCATTTTATGTTGCTGTCTACACCATGCCCTGCAACACACTTTGCGGTCACAGAATTTATGCTCATCCTGTAAAGTCAAATAATGACATCTGGTTCGACTGCGGGATATCTCCGAATAATTTCAGATCATCCATCAGATCAATAACCGTTTTGCTGACCTTTGTTCTGTCGCGGAAGTCGTCTTTTGACAAGAATTTTCCCTGTTTTGCAGCATCAACCACTGCATCTGCCGCCTTATCTCCCAGTCCGTCAATAGTTGCAAGTGACGGCATCAGTTTCCCATCCACGATCTGAAATCTCTGTGCCTTGGCAGTATAAAGATCAATCGGTACAAATTCAAATCCACGTGCGTACATTTCCTGTACAATACGCATATCCTTCAGGGTATCCAGTTCTTTTTTAGATGCTGAATCACCTTTTTTGCGAATTTCTGCCATATAATACTCCAGGCGTTCCTTTCCCATACACATCAGCTCATAGGAGAACGCTGTGGCGCGGATACTGAAATATGCCGCATAGTATGCCAGTGGCTGAAACACCTTATACCACGCAATTCTGTATGCCATCATAACGTATGCTGCTGCGTGGGCCTTCGGGAACATATACTTGATCAGCTTACAGGACCAGATATACCAATCCGGAACTCCATGCTCTTTCATGGTCTCGATCCACTCATCACGAAGACCTTTTCCCTTACGGACACTCTCCATGATCGTAAACGCAAGGCCACTTTCCACTCCTTTTCCGATAAGATAGATCATAATATCGTCTCGGGTACAGATAGCTGTGGAAATGGTTGCCTTACCCTCCTGGATCAACACCTGGGCATTACCCAGCCATACATCCGTACCATGAGAAAGCCCTGCAATACGGATCAGGTCAGAGAAGTATTTCGGCTTGGTGTCAATAAGCATCTGCATGGCGAAATCTGTACCAAATTCCGGGATTCCCAGACATCCGAGCTTACATCCGCCAATATCTTCCGGTTCAATTTTCAAAGCCTTTGTACTTGCAAACAATGACATGACATCCCTCTGATCCAAGGGGACATCCCTGGCACTGATTCCCGTTAAATCCTCCAGCATTCGGATCATAGTGGGATCATCGTGTCCAAGTATATCAAGCTTCAGCAGGTTTCCGTCAATAGAATGGTAATCAAAATGTGTAGTGATAATGTCACTGTTCACATCATTCGCAGGGTGCTGGACAGGAGTAAATTTCTCAATCTCCTCACCTACAGGAAGTACGATAATGCCTCCCGGATGCTGTCCTGTTGTACGCCGCACGCCTGTACATCCCTGTACGATGCGGTTGATCTCACAGTAACGTTTATGCACACCACGCTCTTCAAAATAATTCTTCACATAACCAAATGCAGTTTTCTCCGCAAGCGTACCGATAGTCCCTGCCTTGAATGTCTGCCCCTTACCAAAAATAACCTCTGTATATCTGTGTGCATTAGCCTGATACTCTCCTGAAAAGTTAAGGTCAATATCCGGTTCCTTATCTCCCTTGAATCCAAGGAATGTCTCAAAAGGAATGTCAAACCCTTCCTTTTTCATCCTGGTTCCACATTTCGGACAGATCTTATCCGGCATATCACATCCCGCCATACCTGCATACTGCTTTACTTCCGGTGAATCAAAATCACTGTATTTGCAGTCCGGATTAGGACAGAGATAATGCGGCGGCAGAGGATTTACCTCTGTGATACCGGACATGGTAGCTGCCAGAGAAGATCCTACAGAACCTCGCGAACCTACCAGATAACCATCTTCATTTGACTTCCATACAAGCTTCTGTGCAATGATATACATTACGGCATACCCATTGGAAATGATTGAATTCAGTTCCCTGTCAAGCCTGCTTTCCACAATCTCCGGCAATGGATCTCCATACATTTCATGCGCTTTTGTAAAACAGATATTCTTCAGATCCTGGTCGGAATTCTCAATGACCGGCGGGAATTTGTCCGGATGAATAGGTGATATCTTCTCAATCATATCTGCGATCTTATTTGTATTTGTAATGACAACTTCTTCTGCTTTCTCGCTTCCCAGATAGGCAAATTCTTCCAGCATTTCCTCTGTGGTACGTAAATACAACGGTGCCTGCTCATCTGCATCTGAGAATCCGTTTCCGGCCATAATGATCCTTCTGTAAATCTCATCCTGTGGATCCATGAAATGCACATCACAGGTTGCAACTACCGGTTTCTTAAACTGCTCTCCAAGCTTAACGATCTTCCTGTTTATCTCCTTCAGGTCTTCTTCGGAACTGATCATATCATGCTTATCATCTGCTATCATAAATCTGTTATTTCCAACAGGCTGGATCTCCAGATAATCATAGAAATTTACCAGTCTGGCTATCTCAGTATCCGGTGCATTTCTCAGAATTGCCTGATACAGTTCCCCTGCTTCACAGGCACTTCCCACCAGAAGTCCGTCTCTGTACTGCTCCAGCACACTTTTGGGAACACGTGGACGTCTGTGATAATACTTCAGGTGCGACTGACTCACTAATTTATACAGATTAATGCGCCCTGTCTCATTTCTGGCAAAAATGATCACATGGTAGGTCGGCAGTTTCCTGATAGTATTTACAGAAACAGCTCCCTGCTCATTCAGCATATCCACATCCCGGATATCACGCTCTTCCAGCATCTTTACAAACTTCACAAAAATCTCTGCAGTACATGCGGCATCATCTACTGCCCGGTGATGATTTTCCAGTGAAACCCCAACTGCTTTTGCTACCGTATCCAGCTTAAATCTGTTCAATGCAGGAAGCAGGAAACGGGCCATACCGACCGTATCTACATAAGTAAAATCATGTGCGATTCCCAGTCTGTCACAGTTTTTCATAATAAATCCCATATCAAAGTCCGCATTGTGTGCAACCATAACCGCATCCTTGCTGAATTCAAGGAATTTCGGAAGCACTTCTTCGATAGTCGGGGCATCCATGACCATACTGTCATTGATACTGGTCAGCTGTTCAATGCGAAAAGGAATCGGTACCTTTGGATTTACAAATGTGGAAAAACGGTCCGTAATCTCACCATTTTCTACCAGTACGGCGCCAATCTCTATGATCTGACAGGTCAGCGAAGAAAAACCTGTTGTCTCAATGTCAAAGACCACGAATCTGCCGTTCAGCTTCTGACCTTTTCCATTGGTCACCATACCTTTTAAATCATCTACCAGATAGCCTTCCATTCCATAAAGAACTTTAAAATCAGAATCTTTCGGCACACATCCGCCCCAGGCATCGAAACAGTGATTGGCCTCCGGAAACGCCTGTACAACCCCATGGTCTGTAATCGCAATAGCAGGATGTCCCCACTCATAAGCACGTTTCACCAGAGATTTGGCATCCGTAACCCCATCCATATCACTCATCTTTGTATGACAGTGAAGCTCTACTCTTTTCTGTGGGCTGGTATCTACTCTGGCAGTTGTAAAATTGGCAATTTTCTTAATTCCGGCTATGGAAGCAATCGTCAGTTCGCTGTCAAAACGGTCTACGGTTGTCACTCCGCGAAACTTCAGAAAAGCTCCCTTCTTTACATATTCTGTCACTTCCGGCACCTGTTCATTGCGCAGAAACATCTTCACAACAATACTGTCCGTAAAGTCTGTGATCGGGAAGATAAGAATGGTTTTTTCGTTACGGATTTCTCTGGCTTCAACCTCCATAACCTGTCCGCGGACGATCACCTCACCCATCTCACCGGTAATCGTCTCAAGTGCAACAGGCTCTCCTTCGAAATCTCTTCCATAGATAACATCCGGATTGCTGTCCCTTCTGAATCCACCCCGGAAATCTCCCTTCCTGTTGTCTTTGCGGTCTGCAAATGCAGCTTTTTTGTCCTTCTTTTCCTGCTGTCCCTTATCAGTCTTTTTCTCTGCTTTCTTCTCTGCTGTTCCTGCTTCTTCAGACTGAGCCGGCTCTTCATTCTTACTGTTTAATTTCGCATGACGGATTACATTTTCCACTTCCTGAGCGATCTGCACTGCTGCATTCTTACGGTACTTACTTTCCTGCGTCTCCCTGAACTCAAGTTCCACCTTTAAGTCCATTCCACATCTTTCGCAGAAAACCTTCTGCAGATATTCGATCAGGATCCCGCTCTTTTCTCTGGCTATTACAGAATCAGGAAGGATCATATGAAGATCATTTTCTCCGGGAAAAGAAATCTGCGCCTGTCTGAACATATTGTATTCCAGCATATTGTAGCTGCGCAGTTCCAGTTCCATGCTGGATCTGTAAGTTTCCAGAAAGTTCTGAGGATTGTACTGACCGGAAAGGCGGAATTTCTCAATAACTGTAACTGTTACATTCAGTCCTGCAAAAATCTGTCTCTCTATCTGTTCTTCCAGTTCAAAGATATGCTTCTTATGAATCCAGCGTTCACTTTTTATATACACCCATATATGAGTTCTGGAAGGATTGCAGGACACTCTGGTCACAAAAACCATGTCCAGCAGTTCTTCCAGTTCTTTCTTCACTTTTAAGCTGGGAAATACGTCAAAAAAGTCTTTTTCCAAAATAAAATCTCCTCGTTGATCTGACAGGAAGTCTTCGTTCCAAATGTTACTTCCAGTTCAGAAGTTCTTCCCGCAACGTATCCAAAAGCTGATCTTCCGGAACTTTCTTTATGATCTCACCATGTTTGATCAGAAGTCCCACACCAACTCCGCCTGCAATTCCGATATCTGCCTCTTTTGCTTCTCCGGGTCCGTTTACCACACAACCCATAACTGCTACTTTAATATCAAGCGGGATATCCTGCACCATGGTTTCTACCTTATTTGCAAGACCGATCAGATCGATCTGTGTACGTCCGCAGGTTGGACATGATACAACTTCTATGCCACCTTTGCGAAGCCCCAGGGTTTTCAGGATACGTTTTGCTGATTTAATCTCTTCTAAAGGCGCTCCTGTAAGAGAGACACGAATGGTATCACCGATTCCCTGATTCAGGATGATCCCCAGTCCGATAGCAGATTTAATGTTTCCGGAATAAAGAGTTCCGGCTTCTGTGATTCCTACATGAAGTGGATAATTCGTCTTCTCCGCGATCAGTTCATGAGCCTTTGCACACATAAGGACATCCGAAGATTTGATGCTGATCACCAGATTGTCATATCCCAGGTCTTTGATGATATGAACTTTATCCAGCGCACTCTCCACCAGCCCCTCTGCAGTGACTCCATGATATTTCTCCACAAGTTCTTTCTCAAGAGAACCGCTGTTTACACCAACACGAATGGGTATTCCTCGCTCCTTTGCCACATCAACCACTGCTTTGATTCGCTCTGTACTGCCGATATTTCCGGGATTGATCCGGATCTTATCTGCACCGTTTTCCATGGCTGCAATAGCAAGACGATAATCAAAATGGATATCTGCCACAAGTGGTATATGGATCTGTTTTTTGATTTCCTTCAGTGCTTTTGCAGCTTCCATAGTCGGTACTGCGCAACGGATAATATCACAGCCAGCCTGCTCCAGTGCCAGGATCTGAGCTACTGTCTGTTCTACATCTTCAGTTTTTGTATTTGTCATGGACTGGATTAAAACCGGGTTGCCGCCGCCAATCTTTCTGTCTCCGATCTGAATCACTTTTGTATGATCTCTGTACATAATTTTCCTCTTCTCTCATTTGGTATCAAACGGATATTCACAATCCGCTTTACAGTTTGATTAATTTATGTGTACTGCTGAACAGTTATCTGATTTCCAGAAGTTTTCTCTTCAGTTCTTCTTCCATGCGATGCATTTCCATCTCTGCTGCCTGTCTCTTCTGACGGCCTTCCATCTGGATCCGCATCACATCATCCAGAGTCTGGATCAAATCTGCATTTGTCTTCTGGAGTGTTTCAAGGTCAACTATTCCACGCTCTGATTCTTTCGCTGTCTCAACCGTTGCCATATGAAGTGTCTCTGCATTCTTTCTGAGAAGTTCATTGGTAATATCTGTTACCTGTCTCTGTGCCTGTGCCGCTTCTGCAGAGTGAGCAATTCCCAGAGCAAGCACCATCTGACTTTTCCATAATGGAATTGTGTTTACGATCGTTGTCTGTATTTTCTCAACCATTACCGTATCATTATTCTGGATCAGCCGGATCTGAGGCGCTGTCTGCATGGCAATCGTACGGGTAAGTTCCAGATCATGCAGTTTCTTTTCAAATCTGCTACATTTCTCATCCAGGTCTCTGGCTGCCTGCGCGTCTTCGGGAAGCCCGCTCAGAGCTGCCTTATTTTTCATTTCTGCAAGCTTTCCGTTTCTGGTTTCTTCCAGTTTCTTTTTTCCGGCAAGGATATACATGGTAAGTTCTTTAAAATAATTCAGGTTCTGTTCATACATCTTGTCCAGCATAGCAGAATCTTTCATAAGGCGCACCTGATGTTGCTGAAGAGAATCTGTGATTTTCTCCACATTGGCTTGTGCTTTGTCATATTTGTTTTTCAGATTTTCAATCTTAGAAGTCTGCTTTCTGAAAAATCCAAAGAATTTTCCCTCCTCCTGTACATCGAAATCTTTCAGTTCTCCCACAACATTACTGATCAGTTCTCCAATCTCACCCAGATCCTGTGTCTTTACATTCTCAAGAGCTGTATCAGAAAAGTCCGCCATTTTTTTCTGGGTTCCTGCACCATACTGAAGAATCTGATTAGTATTCTCAATATCAATCTTTGCAGCAAAATCATTTACCATTTTCTGTTCTTCCGGTGTCAGTACAGGCACTTCTTCCTTCTGTAGCTGCTTTTGGGGGATCACTTCTTCTTTCTTTTCAAGCTCTCCAAGATCCGGCTCCAGTGTTAATGATGGCGTTTCCATTTCAAAATCTTTAAATTCGTTTCCCATGTCCTCTGCCGCTCCTTTTTATCCTTTTTTATTTTCAGTTCTTTTTCATTTTTGCAAAGTCATCATCTGTCAGACCTTCCTGTGCAAGCAGCGTATGAAGCACTGAAATATCACTTGAAACATCCCACGCAGTATCCTGAAAGACAGAATCCAGAAGTTTTTCAAATGCCTGATTCAGTGTATCCAGCGTATCCTCTATCTCCTTTTTTGATGCCTGGATATTCTCTCCCTGCACAGGCTGCTGATCCATTTCTTCATATGCATCCAGCAGCTTTACTGTCATGGGCAGATAATAATTCATCAGTTTCTTCAGATCCGGAATAATCTCCGGATGCTTCTGCGCCCGTTCAAAAATCTTCTCCACAATCAGTTCCATTCTGGATATTTTTGCAGAAATCTCCTCTCCCGGAATCGCATCGTTGCTCCTGTGGATCTTATCCAGAAATTCATTTCCTTTATTCAGCACTTCCTGTACTTCGAGCGGTGTGTTCTTTCTGTTTCTCTCCTGTTCAGCCTGATGTTTTTCTTCTTCCTGTTTCTTCTGCTCAAGTGCCTTCTGCGTCTGCGTATATTGCAGATAAGTCTCATTACTGGTGATCAGACAGGTTTCCTGTTCATCAATATGTCCCTGACGGAACCATCTGTCATCAATCATCTTTTTAATATCTTTTTTAACGAATTTCACCGGCTTATTTACTGCTGCAGATAATTGTTCAAAATTACAGTATGTGTGATTTCCCAGTGTGTCAATATACTTCTGAAAACGTTCCAGTTTACCCAGTTTTTTAATGCCGCCTGCGAGAAGTCCCACTCCTGTCAAAGCTCCGACTGCCATAAAACAGGTTCCACCGGTCACAAGGGAACTCATATGCCCCACCGCTCCAAAGATGCTGAGGACCAGAGTTCCCAGTCCCATTCCACTGGCAAGGATTCCACCTGAAACAGCAATCATCATACCTTTCATTCTTCCCCCGGTGTTCCTTTCATAAAGAGTCAGCATCTTCTCTTTTGCTTTCTCCTTCTCAATTCTCTGACGTTCCTGCTCCTGTTCACGTTCCCGCCTGCGCTTTTCTTCAAATTCTTTTGTTTTATTGCGGTATACCCCGGAATCACCGGACTGACTGTTTACGGTTCCAAATACATTATTCAGACCATTTTTGATTGCCTCGCTTCCGGAATCTACAGCAGAATTTACTGCGCTGTTAACAGTCTGTCCCACCGTCTGCTTAATATCCTCGGTCATCTGGCGGTAATCTTTAGTAGAAACTGCTGTGTCTATGATCTTTTTTATTTTGTCTCCAAGTTCTCCTAATTCATCAAAATTCTCGCTCATATTTTCCTCCATTTTCTATTCCATATTATAGCGAAATCCTCTATAAAAAACAAGACTGGCGGATTTTTTGTTACTGTATGTGAACAGTAACGATTTTTCAATTTTTCATTAAAATTGGAAATTTCCCATTGAACTTAGCAGACAAAAGTTTTACAATGGTAAAGAGATAAACAGTAATCACACTTGTAAATACTGTAAATATGTGTGAACGGAGGAAAGATTCATTATGGAAAAAAAGAATATCGACTGGAGCAGCTTAGGCTTCGGTTACGTACAGACCGATTATCGTTATGTATCTAAATTCAAAGACGGCGCATGGGATGCCGGAGAACTGACAACAGATCCTAATGTAACACTGAACGAATGTGCAGGTGTTTTCCAGTATGCGCAGACAGTTTTCGAAGGAATGAAGGCTTACACTACAGAAGACGGACATATCGTTACTTTCCGTCCTGACTTAAATGCAGAACGTATGGCAAACTCAGCAAAGAGACTTGAGATGCCTGTATTCCCGGAAGACCGTTTTGTTGATGCAATTGTTCAGACTGTAAAAGCTAACGCAGCATATGTTCCGCCATACGGTTCAGGCGCAACTTTATATGTTCGTCCATATATGATGGGTACTAACCCGGTTATCGGTGTAAAACCTGCTGATGAGTATATGTTCCGTGTATTCACTACACCTGTAGGACCATACTTCAAAGGCGGTGCTAAACCAATTACAATCCGCGTCAGTGATTTCGACCGCGCTGCACCTCATGGAACAGGCCATATCAAAGCAGGTCTTAACTATGCAATGAGCTTACATGCAATCGTAGATGCTCACAAGAACGGATTCGATGAGAACATGTATCTTGATGCAGCTACACGTACCAAGGTAGAAGAAACAGGCGGTGCTAACTTCATCTTCGTTACAAAAGACGGCAAAGTTGTCACACCGAAGTCCAACAGTATCCTTCCTTCTATCACACGTCGTTCCTTAATCTATGTTGCCAAGGAATACCTGGGATTAGAAGCTGAGGAAAGAGAAATATACTTCGATGAAGTGAAAGATTTCGCTGAATGTGGTCTCTGCGGTACTGCTGCAGTTATCTCTCCTGTCGGAAAGATTGTTGACCATGGTAAAGAAATCTGTTTCCCAAGCGGAATGGAGAAAATGGGTCCGGTTATCCAGAAACTCTATGACACATTAACAGGTATCCAGATGGGACGTATCCAGGCTCCGGAAGGATGGCTGAAAGTTATTGAATAAATAACACCTGACTGCAGACAGTTAACGATTTTCAATATCAGAAGAATTGTTGCTGTTCATACACCACTATACAAAAATATCCCTCAGAATCAGTTTAAACACATTCTGAGGGATATTTTTTCTTTTATATCACTGGTTTTTCCGGCTTTTCCAGCTCTGCTTTGTTCCTTCTATTTCTTTCTCTCATACTTCACAAACTGATACTCCAGATCAAAGTATGTCTGCTCATCGCTCTCTCCCGTAATTTCCCATTCATCATCTTCATCCAGATTTGGGAAATGACTGTCTGCTTCATATGCAAAGTCAATCTTTGTCACATGAGCTACATCACAGTACGGAAGCATCTGCGCATAAATGCTGTCACCACCTATACAGTAAACATCTTCTGCCGGATATTTCTTTATCTCTTCCAGTGCTTCTTCAATACTGTGTACTATGATCGCACCCTTTACCTCATATTCTTTATTGGATGTGATCACAATATTGATCCTGTTTTTAAGCGGAAGTCCGTTTGGAAAACTTTCCAGAGTTTTTCTTCCCATCACTACTACTTTTCCACTTGTTTCCTCACGAAACATCTTCATATCTGCCGGAATACTTACCAGAAGCTGGTTGTTCTTGCCGATTCCCCAGTTTTTATCTGCTGCTACGATAACATTCATTTGAATTTTCCTCTCTTGATTTTATATTGTCAATTTAAGTCAGGCGAACAAAATCATCCGCATTCGCTACTTGCTCATAACCAGATAATTGCTCCACAGTTTGGTTAAACGGCAATTGGAATATTCTTAATCTGCGGCCATGTCTCATAATTCTCCACGATCAGGTCATCTGTTGTAAACTGATAGAAATCCTTCACTTCCGGATTCAGTTTCACAACAGGTGCAGGATATGGTTTTCTCTGGATCAGTTCCTTTATCAGCGGGATATGACGGTCATAGATATGGCAGTCTGCCACTACATGAAGCAATTCCCCTGCTTCCATATCACATACCTGAGCCACCATCATAAGCAGAAGTGCATACTGACATACATTCCAGTTATTCGCCGCAAGGATATCCTGGGAACGTTGATTGAGGATTGCATTCAGAGTCAGCTTATCGTTCCCCGGTGTCTGTGTCACATTAAATGTCATGGAATATGCACAGGGATACAGATTCATCTCATGGAGATCCTGATGCACATAAATATTAGTCATAATTCTTCGGCTGAACGGATTATTTTTCAGATCATAGATCACTCTGTCTACCTGATCCATCATTCCTTCTTTGTACTGATGTTTCACGCCAAGCTGATACCCATATGCCTTACCGATAGAACCACTCTCATCTGCCCAGCTGTCCCAGATATGGCTGTGAAGATCATGGATATTGTTGGATTTCTTCTGCCAGATCCAGAGGATCTCATCCATGGCACTCTTTAACGCTGTACGTCTGAGTGTCATAGCCGGAAATTCCTTTCTCAGATCATATCTGTTTACCACTCCGAATTTCTTGATCGTATATGCCGGAGTTCCATCCTCCCACACAGGGCGGACTTTTTCTCCTTCCGTACTTGTCCCGTTTTCCAGGATATCCTGACACATTTTTATAAATACATCATCTGCGTAACTCATTTTTCTTTACACTCCTGTTTTTCTGTTTTTTATATTGTTTCAGGTCTTACTTTAATCCCCTTTCTGCTCATGCAGCAGCCACAGTTTCTTCTCCAGACACCGAAATTCCACTCTCGTCACATCTGCACAGTACTCTCCGTCTGCATGGAGCACCATTGGCTTATCCAGAATCAGGCGAAATCCTTTTTCATTTCTGATAATAAAACCATTAATATGCTCCTGCTTTGCAGCAACCAGAAACGGAAGCAGGAAAAAAGTCTGCCATTTGGCGATTCCGGATGCACTGCCAAGCGAGAGCAGACCGTCCTGCACCGATGCATGAGGTGCCATAGGAACCCCTCCGCCTTCTGCCGGCAGATTCATAGCTGCCGCAAAGATCATCTTCGGAAGAATATAGCCTCCATGTTCTGTCACCACCTTTGCATTAGCTGTCTCCATGGTAAAAAGAGACTGCACCGTCAATGCAAGATATGTAAGCTTACCCAGATGGAAACGATTTAAAACCTGTTTCAGTCTGGAATGAAGTGCTTTTTTACACACAAGTGCATCCAGTCCCAGGCCGGAACTGATTCCAAAAATCCGCGGCTTCTCACAGCCTTCCCAGCTTACCTGCCCCAGATCTATCCTGTAAAGTGCTTCACCTCTCTGATCCTTTCTGATACAGGCACAGATTTCCCTCAGGCTCTCCTTCGGTGTTTTCGGCAGTTTCAGATTTCTGCCAAAATCATTCCCTGAACCAGTGGGTATCACGCCAAAACGTACCTTATCAAAGTCAGTAATACCATTCAGGACTTCATTGATCGTACCGTCTCCCCCAACCACCAGCAGATAGACAGGCTCTTCACCCTTCACCCGGGAAATCTGCTCAGCCAGTTTCGCGGCATGCCCTTCATATCTGGTCATATGGGCTTCATATTTTATTTTGTATCCCCGAAGCAGACACTGTGTCTCATTCCATACCCTGTGCGCCCGCCCTGTACCCGCTCCATTATTTACAATAATCTGTATCCTTCTCATTCTTCCTCACTCATATATTATATTTTCTGCCGTTTCTTCTATCTCGTTATAAATGCCAATACCTATACTATACAATATTTATCCATCACATACAAGACTTCGAAACTTCGAAAATCCTCTTTCACCGTCTGTCCAGTTGCTGTTCACACATCACTATCCTTAGACATTGTTCCGCATAATAGAACATTTTTCACCATCCTCATCTTCATATTCATCATCTTCCTCACCAGGACTGTAAAGAGGATAGATTTCATGAAGATACTCTTCTTCCAGATCAGACTGAAACCATTCCTGTCTGTTTTTGATTTTATTGATGTTTTCGGTGAAGCAGAAAAGAAATTCGCCCTTTTCAACATCATAATATTTACTTTCCCTAAGCGAGATGTAAGTCCGATTTTTTCCATATTTAACTTATAGGCTGTAATATACAGGTATCTTACAGGCTTTTTGTCGGAGTCTTCATATCTGGCAATAAAAGTTGCTTGTGTGGATATGATGTTCCTGGCATCAGCATTTATCAGAAAGACCACTGGACCGGTATTCCTGGATCAGATTCAGCCATTCTTTATCTGTACGTCTTGGATTGGATTTCTTTTAGGCATAAAAATTCAACTTCTGTTTTTTATTTGGAGTGGGATCAGCACAGGTACCAGAAGAACTGAAGTGAAATGGTCCTAAGTGCAAAAAACTGGAAAAGTTATAGAGATACTGTCTCACCTTCATAGCAGGTGGTTTATTTTTTTCCAAAGCTCCGTTTTTCGGAACAGCGAAAAACTCCACAATGGCAAACAGGGCTTTGCCCTAACAAATAGGAGAAAGGCTACTTTCACCCAATGATGAAAGCAGCCTTTCTCCCGTATTATTCATACAAATTTACGCGCTTGCTCTGTCTGCATTACTTGCTGTAGAAGCATTAGAGCCATGATTCCAAGGCAAGCAGTTGCAACCGCAGTTGCTGCAGTTATCACTGTCGCCTAACGCACTGGAAAATGCGATACCATTACGGCACATACACGCTCTAGTAAGTATAGAAATTACTATCATCAATAAAATATATTTACGGTCAATTTTCCAAATATATTTTATGCAGTATATAGTGTTATTTATCATACGACTTTTTTCTTTTCTCAATCCCTCACATCCTTATATCACTGTGTCTAGGGAATATTCCCTAGACACAGTGGAGAGGCCTCTCCACTGAAACCTTTGCTATTTATTTACTTGATGTTTCCGGAAAATAATATATCCCAAAACTGAACAGAGTACTGCTACTATTGCATTTACCAAAATTGCCATAACCGGCCAACTCAACACAATATTTCCTATACTATATGCCGTATACGACTGAAAGGAAAAATCTGCTATTTTAGGTGGTAGTAAAGATAGTACATGGCTCCACACATATCCCCCCGTATCCAGTGATAAAAATGTTGGGATTATAATCAACAGAAATGCGACAATAATAACCGCATAAGTGTTTTTCAATAAAGCAGACATAAAAAGTGTTATTCCCATAATTCCTAATGTAAAGAAATATCCCAATAATAATGTTATTCCTACCGCTTCTCCCATTGTAAGATTATATCCGACAGACATAGCTGGATACTTTAATTGAATAGGTAAATCTGCACCTTGTGTTCCTAAAAAAATCATATAGATACTTGAATAGATCAATGTTATTCCCCAGTAAACACCTGTTGCATATAACCATCCAGAAATAATCTTTGCCAAAATCAACTTACTTCTTCCATATTTCATGCATAAAATTAATGAATCACATTTAGACTGATATTCACCAGCAAATATTGGTGCAATTCCTATACAAATCAGCATCATAATTAACACAGGCCATGTTAATGTATCTAAAATCATACTCCATCCCTTGTGATAACCATATTGATATTCCTGCAAATTTCCTATCTTTTCTTTCCAGTAATCGGCTTCACCAGATGTCAATCGTCCTTGTTCTTTTTGCAAATTTATATATGCAATGTCTCTTTTTATTTGTGCTTTCCGAAAATCTTTCCCAACATTTTCTTCCAAAACTTCTTTTATACTACTACCGCTTCCCGGTTCTCTATATACATTAGTAACTAAACTCAATAACTCTCTGTTCGGAAGATAAAACGTTCTATATACTTCTTCTGACAAGTAATGATATGTTTCGCTTTCTGAATTTGTACCAGGATCTGAAATGTATTTTAAATACCGTCCTACTATATCATTAACGTTTTCCTGTGTTAATTCTATTTTCTTCTGCGTATTCTTCATCACTTCTACAGCACTCATTCCCGAAAAATTTTCACCTTTTTCATTTGTCGCACTTATTTGCATAATACTGGCCCAAACACAAAACACTAAAAACAATCCACAACCAATTATAACTAGTTGAGCTAATCTACTTTTCCATATTTTTTTCCATTCATATTTAATCATCTCACTCATTAGATTTACTACCCTTCTTGTAACTCATCAGAAAAAAGCTTCAAATACAAATCCTCCAAAGTTGGTTCTACAATTATCGCACCCTCTATTGGGGATGACGTAGAAATAACTCTTGCTTCTATAACTTCTTTCATTACATGCGAATTAGCAATACAATGTGTTCTTTCAAAATTACTCCATTGATTATTAGGCACTCTACACGACCATACCTCATTTTTTACCTCTTTCAACAATTCGTCGGCTGGACCTTGTAAAATAAATTTTCCCTTTTTCATGATCAATACTTGATCTGAAATATATTCTATATCTGACACAATATGTGTAGATATAATAATAATTTTGTCCTTTGACATTTCCGCAATAATATTTCTAAAATAAGCACGTTCTTTAGGATCCAGTCCTGCTGTCGGTTCATCTAAAATCAATATTTTAGGATCATTCAATAGTGCTTGCGCAATACCAAGCCGTCTTTTCATTCCTCCTGAAAAAGTCCTAATTTTTCTACCTGCATCTTTTTCTAAATTCACAAGTTTTAATAATTCTTTTGTTTTTCTTTTTGCGAATCTAGGAGGTAATCCTTTAATTGAAGCAATGTATAACATAAAATCATTAGCGGTGAAACCTGGTGTATACCCAAATTCTTGTGGCAAATAACCCAACATATCTCTAAATCGTTCCCCCATCTGTATATTATTTTCACCGTTAATTTTCACTTCACCTGCAGTCGGCTCAATAATTCCACAAATCATTTGCATTAGGGTTGTTTTTCCTGCACCGTTGGCTCCTAAAAAGCCATAAACGCCTTCTCTAAGTTCTGTATCAATACTTTCAACAGCAATTCTATTTTTGAATTGCTTAGATAAATGTTCCATTACTAATCTCATTCAAATTCCCTCCTGCTTTTTTTAATAACTGTTTTATTTCCACTCCAATACCGCTAACTGCAATTAGTCCAAACACTAACCAAATGGCAAAATAACATGTTGCAAATAAGTCCACTCCCGATATTTTCAATATAATAATACTACTACTTAAACATATTCCCCACGTCGTTGAATATAGTAGAATGTTTTCTTCATGACATTTATTTAAAATGTACATACAGCCAAAACACATTATTTCATAAGGAACTATTCCGTATAAAATAATCTGCCATATTACCGTTTTCTTTACAAGCGATAGTATTATAGTACTACAAATCAGAAAAAGCAGGTCAAAAATGCCGAAAACGATTAAACGGATCATTAAAACTTTACTAAATGAATGTTTTGTAGCCATTTGTATTTCAAACATTCCAGGTTGAAATACATTACATATTTCTTTAGCATTAAACAAACATAAAATAGGACCTGTTATTGCTATTAACGTCCACACCCAGTTATTACTGTAAACATCCTTTGCTAAAATCAAATATAATATAAAAATTGAAAAAACCGCCTTTAAACTCCATACTTTTTTACTAATAAACCCCAGCTGGTTCAAAAAAAATTCAGTATTTGTCATTCTTTGATTTCCTGAAAACAAATCTATTTTTTTTGCTTCAACAATAACTTTTTCCAATTTATATTCATCATATTGTGGTATATGTAATTGTTGCAATTTTTTCTTCAACGCTTTATCGCTCATATCCTATATCTCCTAATCTGTTTTTTAATATTTTTTCTATCTTTTTAATTTTATACCCCACAGTTGAAGGCGGAATATTTACAATTTGAGCAATATCTTTTACTTTAAAATTCTGATAATATCGCAATATAATCAATTCCTTATCTAATGGATCTAACATCTGTATTTCTCGCCATATATCTATCTGTAATGGAATATTATCTAATGCTCCATCGCAAGAAGCTTCCACTTCTGGTTCCTCTGTTATTTCGTATTTTTTTCGCTGAAAATCTCTTATTGTATTTTTTGCCACTACATATAAATAATT
The DNA here is from genome assembly GCF_020593585.1 of Blautia sp. DFI.6.71. Lineage (NCBI taxonomy): Bacteria > Bacillati > Bacillota > Clostridia > Lachnospirales > Lachnospiraceae > Blautia > Blautia sp. DFI.6.71. The sequence goes on along the minus strand of NZ_JAJDMJ010000006.1, from coordinate 18,408 downwards.
TTTTAATTTCCCATATTCACGATAACTATCAAGGCTTTTTAAAAATTTCAAAAAAACCTCTTGAGTAATATCCTCTGCTATTTCCCTATTCCCAAGATGAAAAAAACAATATTTGTATATATCAGAATAATATCTCCGTATCAAATCTTCTACTTTTTCTTCATTCAAAAATAAATTTTGAATTTTTTTATTTTCAAACACAAATTTTCTCCTAAAATGCATCAACCATTTATCTCTATATAATGTATAACGATTATCTTAAACAAAAAAACAAAGTTTATTGATATTTTTTATATTTTATCTTATGATTTTTCTAAAAAAATTCTTATTATAGCAGTCCCAGATCTACCATCACCCATAATGGCACTCTCCCTTTATTTTAAACAATATCCCTGTTATCTTCCGGTTCTCTGCTGTTGTTTCCGATCACGGGTATAATTCAGCTTTTTCTGATACTCATCCATGACAGCCCTCTCCCAGTCTTCTTTAAATGCTGCATTGATAGAATGGGCAATGTTTTTCAGACAGAAAACATCCTCCAGCGTGATCGTGCAGAATCCCCTTAAATTGTTCGGTTTATCATTCTTTTCCATTGGCAAATTGTTTAAGTTAATGACATTGATTCTCTCCGTTCTCAGCAACACTCCTCGCGGCATGTCTTACAGGATTGGCAATCGGATATTCGCGATTGAAGCATGGGATTTACTTACAGCAATTCTATAATTTTGTCAAAAGGTCAAAATAATGCACAAATTCGTCAAAATATCGAAAGTATTTTCTCTATAAAGTATTTATTATATATTTATACAATACAACTATACACAAATTCTAAATTATCAGGGGCAAAAGATATTTACAGCAATCCTTGTAAATAACGCATATTGAGAGGATTGCTATAGTCAGCTCACATAATTCTTATTCAAATCAAACGTACTAAAATATAATATTATCAGGAGGTCTTTACAATGGAAAAAAGATGGTGGAAAGAAAGCGTCGTATATCAGATCTATCCTCGCAGCTTCTGCGACAGCAACGGAGACGGAATCGGTGATCTTAACGGTATCACCGGCAAACTTGACTATTTAAAAGAGCTTGGAATTGACGTAATCTGGCTCTCTCCGGTTTACAAATCACCAAATGATGACAACGGATATGATATCAGTGATTATCAGGCGATCATGGACGAATTCGGAACCATGGAAGACTTCGACCGTATGCTTGCCACAGCTCACGAAAAAGGCATCAAAATCATGATGGACCTGGTTGTAAACCATACCTCTGATGAACACAAATGGTTCATCGAGAGCCGCAAATCCACAGACAATCCTTACAGAGATTACTACATCTGGCGTCCTGCAAAAGAAGACGGAAGCCTTCCGAACAACTGGGGTTCCTGCTTCTCCGGTCCTGCATGGGAATACGACAAGACAACAGATATGTATTTCCTGCACCTGTTCTCCAAAAAACAGCCTGATCTGAACTGGGACAATCCTGCTGTACGTCAGGATGTTTTCGATATGATGAACTGGTGGCTGAAAAAGGGCGTTGACGGATTCCGTATGGATGTTATCAGCCTTATCTCCAAAGAGCCGGGGCTTCCTGACAAAGAACCTGGAATTAACGGCTATGCAACCTTCAATGTATCCGCAAACGGTCCTCATGTACATGAATACCTTCAGGAAATGCGTCAGAAAGCACTGAATAATGCTGACACGATCACTGTAGGCGAATGCTCAGGTGTTACTCTGGAAGAGGCAAAGAAATATGCAAGAAGCGATGAAAAAGAGCTGAACATGGTATTCCAGTTTGAGCATATGGATGTTGACAGTGATGAAAAAGCCGGCAAATGGACAACCAGAAAGATGGATCTGCGCAACCTGAAAAAAATCCTTACACGCTGGCAGAAAGGTCTTCAGGATATTGCATGGAACAGTCTCTACTGGGAAAATCATGACCAGCCAAGAAGCGTTTCCCGTTTCGGCAATGACAGTGACGAATACAGAGAAATCTCTGCAAAAATGCTTGCAACATGTATCCATATGATGCAGGGTACACCTTATGTATATCAGGGTGAGGAACTGGGTATGACAAACTGCCCGTTTAACACTCTTGACAACTTCCGCGACCTTGAAAGTATCAATGCTTTCCACGAATTAACCGAACAGGGTAAGATGACCGAAGAGGACATGATGGCAGCAATCGGTTATAAGGGACGTGACAATGCAAGAACCCCTATGCAGTGGGACGACAGTGCTTACGCAGGTTTCTCCACAGCTAACCCCTGGATTATGGTAAACCCGAACTACACTAAGATCAATGCCAAAGATCAGATTAACCGCGAAGATTCCGTATTCAAATATTATCAGAAACTGATCAAGCTCCGCCATGAAAGTGAACTGATCGTATACGGTACCTATGATCTGATCCTTGATGATGACAAGGATATCTACGCTTATATCCGTACACTTGGCGATGAAAAACTGATCGTATACTGCAATTTCAGCGAGAATACACGTGAAGTAGAGCTTCCTGAAGAATTTACAAACGGAAAAGTTCTTATCTCCAATTACATTGATGCAAAAGTAAACCATAAAATCACTCTCAGACCTTACGAAGCAATCGTAATCCAGAAATAATATTCCGTGCAGGGCTGTTGTCAGATATTTTTTGACGACAGCCTTATATTTTGCATTTTTTAATTATTATCGTTCTCTCCCAAACAACTTATGAGCAACAGTTACAATTTTCTTTTATTTTATTCAAACTTTTTTGTGCAACACTTGCATTTTCATATCCCAATGTGATAATATATTTATATATTTTTGTATTGAGGTGAATCTCACATGATAACAATTAAAGAAATGGCAGAGATGCTTGGAATCAGTACCACCACAGTATCAAATGTCATTAATGGAAAAACCAGCGAAGTTTCTCAGAAAACTGCTGAGAAAGTTCAGAAACTTCTGGACGAATATGATTACGTCCCAAATATGAATGCAAAAAATCTCGCACAGAACCATTCCAGACTCATCGGAATTGTATTAAAAAGGCGAAAGGATAAATACGAGAATATCTTCACAGATCCATTTCACGGCGAACTGCTGGGAGCTCTGGAATCTGCTATTCGTGAGCAGGGGTATTATATGATGATCTATATTTCTGAAGATATTGAAGAAATTGTGCGCAATATAGTAGGCTGGAACACTGAAGGACTGATTCTCATCGGTATGCTCCACGACGATTATCTCAAAATCAGAAGTAAGTACAAAAAACCTGCTGTCCTTATCGACAGTTACACTCCAAAGAATATTGCCAGATACGTTAATATCGGTCTTGACGATGAAGAGGGCGGATACCTGATGACAAAGTATCTTCTTGACTGCGGTCACAGAAAAATCGCATTTCTTGCCGACAATATGGAAGGTGTAGACTATATCCGATACACCGGGCATCAACGGGCACTTCAGGAATACGGACTGGATATTGATCTGGATAATCTGATCGTGATCCGCCCTTCCAAATATGAACGCCAGGGAAGTATGGAGGAGATTTATGCAGTCGCACACAAGTTCACTGCCTTTATGTGTTGTTCCGATTATTACGCAGTTACCCTGATGAAATATCTTAAAGCCAAAGGGATCCGCTTTCCGGAAGATCTCTCCATCACCGGATTTGATGATAATCTGTATGCGCAGCTTGCTTGTCCTTCACTCACCACTATTCATCAGGATATCTTTTCGCGCGGAACCATTGCCGCAGAATATCTGTTCAAAATGATTGATGGCTGGAATCCAAAAACAACGAATCTTTCTCTTCCGGTCAGACTTGTAGTACGCGACAGCGTAAAGATTCTGAATCCCCCTGAAGATGATTCCTCCGATGACGGTTCAGCTTTATAAGGCACTCAGGGATATCTGTCGCGGGATTTCACGCTCCGATGAGCCGGGAGCAATATGCATTATTTACGAGGATTGCTATGAGAAGATTGCTATAATTCATAGATACAAAAAGAACGAAAATCCAGGTACATATCATACCTGGATTTCCGTTCTTTTTTCTTCTGCTACATCTCAATAACAAGGAACTGATAACCCTGCAGTTCAATCTTATTTCCATCCATAGCTACATTGTCATAGTTATTGATCAGAACCTTCCTGCACTCTCCTGCAAGTTCAATGGTCTGTGGCTCTTTCTGGTAATTACCAACTACAAGAAGAGTCTTATCCCCTTTACGATAGTATGCCATCAGATTATGTACATCTTCCCATACAGGTTCCAGTTCTCCGTAAACAACAGTCTCTTTGTATTCCGGATTCTTACGCAGTGCGATAAGTTTCTTATAGAAACTTCTCACAGATTCCGGATCATTCATCTGGCTCTCTGCATTGATCTTTGTATAATTCGCATTGACCTTCAGCCATGGTTTACCTGTCGTAAATCCTGCATTCTCACCATCTGTCCACTGCATCGGTGTTCTGGCATTATCGCGGCTGAATCTGGAAACAGCTTTCAGTGCTTCCTCAGGTGTACATCCTGCTTCCAAAGCTACCTTATACTCATCCAGACTGGAAATATCATCTACCTGATCAATAGATTCAAACTTCACATTCTCCATACCAAGTTCCTGTCCCTGATAGATAAAAGGAAGTCCGCGAAGCATAAAGTTCAGACCGCCAAGCATCTTCTTACTTGCGTCACAGCAGTCACCTTCCGGGATATATCTGCTGACACCACGAGGCTCATCATGATTTTCAATAATATTGGAAACAAATCCGATATCACCAATTTTTCTCTGTGTTGTAAAGCAACATTTCTTGTAGGCATCCGGAGTAATCTGTTTGCAGTCATACCATCCCTTGTCAGATGCCCCCCAGATAGTCTCTTCGAAGTCAAACATACTGGAGAAATATCCATTATCGCCGATGAAATCCGGAATCTCTTCATCCTTCTCATCGAAAACTTCACCGACAGAGAATGCATCGTATTTCTTAAATGTACGGTCTCTCATCTCGCCAAGGAAGTCGCCGATTCCCTTCGCTTCTTTCAGCATCTTCCTGATACTGCAAAGACCGTCTTCACGATCCGGCTCATAGTCATGCATCGGAAGTGCTTTCTTGATATTGATAATCGCATCAATACGGAATCCACCAAGACCTTTATCCAGCCACCAGTTGATATTCTTATAAACTTCTTCCCTTACTTCCGGGTTCTCCCAGTTCAGATCGGGCTGTTTCTTATGGAAAACATGCAGATACTGTTTATTTGTTCCTGGAAGATCTTCCCATACAGGTCCGCCGAAATAAGAACGCCAGTTAGTTGGAAGTTCTCCTTCTTTCTTGTCACGCAGATAGAAGAAATTACCATATTTACCATCCGGATCCTCACATGCTTTTTTAAACCATTCATGTTCATCAGAACAATGGTTTACAACAAGATCCATCAGAATGTACATATCTCTCTTCTTAGCCTCAGCAATCAGTTCATCCATATCTGCCATGGTTCCGAAGCGAGGATCAATATCATAATAATCTGAAATATCATATCCCTGATCAGCTAACGGAGAGCGGTAGCAGGGGGAAAGCCAGATAATATCAACTCCCAGATCTTTCAGATAGTCAAGCTTCTCAATAACACCTCTCAGATCTCCAATTCCATCTCCATTGGTATCATAAAAACTCTTCGGGTAAATCTGATAAGCAACCTTTTCATTCCACCATTTCTTTACCATTGTAAAAATCCTCCTGTGTTTTTTATTAACCGGCGCTATTGTCTGCTTTGTCCCCGGTATTATACCTCTTACCTTTAGCGCCTAAGGTCTCTTTTTCATTTACGGCAATTATATCAGAATCCAAGGCTTCTGTCTTATCTTTTTTTGATAAAAAAATACAAAATTTTGACTTTTTTATATTACCGATATTCTTATTTACTGTGTTTCTTTTAATGAATGTCTGCGGTACTGCAACGGCGTTGTTGACGTATATTTTCTGAACTCTCTCAGAAAATTTCCCAGATTATTATATCCACATTCCAGACAGATTTCCGTAACTGTAAGATCAGACTCCTTCAGATAATGAATGGCCCTTTTTATCCTGTACTCATTCACATATTCCATAGGCGAACGCCCGATCACCTTCTTGAAAAATCTGCAGAAATACTGCTCATTCATCCCGATCAGTCCTGCAAGGTCACGTATATAGATTTTCTCTTTGTAATTCTCCTGTATGTAAGTCAGTGTTGTCTTGATCGTCTCAATTCTGTGGTCATGATTCTTCTCCGTTACCTCAAACAGATTATTCGCAGACAGAACTGCCAGAATCCGAAGCAGCGCTGATTTGATAAACAACTGTCGGGTGATATCATCCGTAACCGCCTCGCCGTCATAATAATTCTCCCGAAAAGAATCTCCTCCAAATACATTACGGATTTCTTCATAAGATTTTCTTACCGGTTCAAATGCCGGTTCATTCTTTCGCAGACATCTCGGAAACTGGATACTGCCATTTTGTACCGGCTGGATCAGATTCGTCTGAATCTGATCCAAAGCATATGCAGAGTTTAGCATATCCATATGAAAAACCACCGCATTTTCCACACAGCCGCCGTTTTTTTCAACAGAAATACTGTGAAGTTCCCCGGGATTAATAAAATAAAAACATTCCTCTGAAATGTTGAAACGTTCCATATTTACTTCCAGACAGAACTCTCCACCCGAAAAATAAAGCAGTTCTACTTCTTCATGCCAGTGGTGTTTCACCATATTCCCTTTTATCCTTGTTCCTGTCTGGTAAAATGCACAGGGAAAGTCCTGCGTACCATGGACACGTATTTCCTTTAAAGTTGATGGTTGTTGATTCTGCATGAAGCTGCCTCCTGTTGTCATTGTTATTGTTATTATAAATCCGGCATCAAAAATCCGCAACTAAAAAGGACATCCGAAGATGCCTTTTTAATAGTAAGTATTTATACAATTTTGTGCCTGCTCAAAGAAACTGTCCTCTTCACATTGCCCAAGAACATATCCCTGAAACAGTTTTCCCATATCTGAGACAGCACCCATGGAATTTTTACATAACGGACGTGCATTCAATGTATATTCCCGGAGATATTTCCGTATCATATCTATTCCTTCCAGATCAATATCCTCATTTTCGATCACATCCACTCTGGCAGGATAACTTTTCATTATTTTTGCATATTCAGTACTGCCTTCATAACCGGCTGCATACTGAAGAAATCTGACAGCTGCATCTTTATTTTCTGAAGCATTGTTCAAAACATACTGCCAGGTTGCAATATTAGTGGCTTTTTTCTTATGAAGCACGGGAAGCGGTGCCATATGTATTTTATTTTTCCCATATACATCAGCATCAAGAAATGTACCCAGAGCACTCGTATACATAAAAACACATCCATATTTTCCCCTGATAAATTTCTCTTCCATCTGCTCATACTGATCTACAAACTGTGCAGGCGATGTATTTTTCTCATCCAGCATACTTTTCATATATCTGGCTGCATCTTTGGTTTTCGGATCAGTCCAGTCGAAATAATCGCCACCCCAGAAATTCACAAATTGCGAAAGACTGTTATAAACATGTGTATTTTCCCATGCATCTCCATAAGCGTACTGATCCGGATTTTTCAAACTCTTCTGCAGAATATCAAAATCACCGGTATTCTTTATCTCATCGAGTCCTGCCTGTTTCAGCAACTCCTGATTTACCCAGAACATCATAATATCCATCTGAAAAGGGACAGAATATATATGTCCATTCTCTTCACAAATGCTTTCCAGATACTTCTGCGGAAAGCTGTCTCTTACTTCTTCTGTCATAACGTTTTTTTCCAGTGGTTCCAGATATCCCTTATGCTTAAACTCAGAAATCATCTCATCATTCACGGAAATCAAATCAATATTTTTGTCCCCCGAAGCCAGGATCGTGGATATTTTTGCCTGCCGATTATCCGCATTGGACGGACATTTTTCCACAGTGATTTCCATATCAAGTTTTTTTTCTGTTTCCTCGATAAAATCCTGAAATCTTTTATTATCTGCATCAATATGCATGATTGTCAGCTTTTGTTTGTCTTCGTGAAACGACGATGAGGGGAGCTTAGATAAGCTCCCCGTATCTCCACATCCTGTAATAAGCAAACATACTGCAGTTATGAAAATTACAACACTTTTTTTCAAGCATTTCACCTCTGTTTTTTATCTTGGCCATCTGTCCTCTTTTGACATCAATGGTGCAAACGGTGCATGTGGGTGTGTCTGATACCAGTAAGCCACGCTTGCCACATCATCCTGACGTTCAAATAATCCTCTGTAACCTACTCCAATCTGCTGAATGGTCACACGCAGATCCTCATCAAAACAAATCGGATCCTGAATATGCCAGCGATAGAAACCTCTCATCGGCGGACAGTCATCATTATGATAGAAATTATGGATCAGCTCATCATGAGCAGAATAGTATGGGTAGCCCAGATATGGTGTATTATAATTTTGTTCCACAGTCTTTCCGTCCACCTGCTTTGCAAAACTCCAGGAACCTCCAAAATAATCTTCTGTTCCGGTTCCGCAGATTGTGGGATATTCATCATCACCGTCAATATAGAATTTCATTTCACCTTCGCCCCACCAGTAACGTTCCAGTGTGGTAAGTGCAATATAAGTTCCTACATAATGACCTTTTCCTTTTACTCCGTCAAGGATTGTATAATCTTTCTGCTTCTCTGTCAGTCGCTCTCGCCTCCACTGTGCATGGAAATAAGTAATATCATCCGGAAGCTCATCATACAGACAGTAATCTACCTGATAGAAAAATGCCGGAATTTTATTTGCATGCTGATTTTCCAGAGTAATTTTTGCTTTTTTCTTAAACGGCATCGGGAAGTAACAGTTAAATCCTCTGCTTGGCACCACTGCCATTGGGACAGAATTTACAATACACTCTCTTCCAAAACCACAGCAAAAGAAATCTCCGAGAGGACTTTCCACAGATGGTGTTTCCTCATCATCCCAGTACATACGGATGACCAGATCTCTCAATACAAAACAATCTGCATCGGTTGTCTTATTATCCACTGTGATCCAGATATGATTGATCTCACCAGGACCTTCCATCTCTGCAAGAGTTACAGTTGCACCTGGCTCAATATCATTCAGGCAGGGACTTCCTTTTCTGGACGGTCCCAGATGGCTCGCTGCCATTCCACCTTTACCTTTTTCTCCATGTGGATTCTCTGCATTGATTGCACGGCTTCTTCCATGTTTTGCCAGAGCAATTCCACCAAGTCCACCTTTAAATGACTGATACATAATGTTTTCCTCCAATATTCTTAGCATTCAGATAATCAGGCTTTTACTCCTCCTGCCATTATACCATCCATGATCTGTTTTTCAAAGACTGCAACAAAAATAATAATCGGTAAAAGAATAATCCATCCCATTGCACTTACCAGATCCCACGGAACTCCATACATGTTGTCACGCAGTGGAAGCTGTACAATGGAAACGGAAAGAACCTGAATACCATTTGAATAAAACAACGGTGTGAAGAAGTTATTCAGGCAGGTAATAAAGTTGATAATACATACAGTTGCGATTGCAGGTTTCATAAGAGGCAATACGATTGTAAAAAGTCTCTGTGAAAAAGTTGCACCGTCAATCGCTGCTGCCTCTTCCAGTGAAATAGGGATTTCCCCCACAAAGTTTCTCAGAATCAGAACCGTAAATGGGATAACAGTACTGATATAAAGCAAAATCAGTCCGGGATATGTATCATATAATTTTACTTTCTGCATGAACTCATATAATGGTCTTGCTGTAACAACTTCAGGAATTAACATAGTTGCAATAATAAATGCAAAAGCAATATTGATTCCTTTTGTAGTGAAACGTGAGAATCCGTATGCAGCCATTGCACAGAGTACAGTACTGATAACCAGTGTAAGACCTACGATCAATACTGTATTTCCCACTTTTGATAAAAGTCCTACGTTCTCGATCAGAAACTTATAGCTTTCCAGTGTCGGATGATCCGGCAGATAATCAATCGGTGTTTTGAATAATTCTCCGGAAGGTGTAATAGAGGAAATAAAAATCCAGTATACCGGAAACAGGATAATAAATGAGACAATTGCAAACAGTACCCATCTTCCACCTGCCATTACACCATGATATATGTTATATTTTCTTGAATCTTTTTTCATGGTATTTCCTCCTTTAGTTATCAATCTTGTTCATAACACGTATATTCAGCCAGCTGAATACTGCCATTACAACAAACAGTAACATTGCCAGTGCAGATGCATAACCGACATTCAGATTTGTAAACGCCTCTGTCGTGATTCTGTATGCGATCAGTGCCGTATCTTCTCCAGGACCACCTGAAGTCATAGAATATACAATATCAAAGGTTGTCAGTCTCCATAAAGTAAATGGAATAGATAAAGTCAGTACATTTTTCAGTATCAACGGTAATGTAATTCTGAAGAAACACTGGATTCCATTTGCACCGTCTACTTTTGCGGCTTCATAGATATCACCCGAAATAAACTGCAGACCGGATAATACAAGAATCGCAAAGAACGGAAGATCTTTCCACAGATCCACGGCAATTACAGCAGCTCTTGCAGATCCTGTATTGATCAGCCAGCTATTCTGGTATCCATGGACAAACAATCTGATAAAGTCATTGATCAGACCATAATCATTATTAAATGCCCATTTTGCAGCCATACCTACAACAACTGCCGGCATTGCCCAGGGAATCAGTACAATCGTACGAAGAAAACGACGTCCCTTAAATTTCATATTTAATATCAGAGCAAGACCTACGCCTAATATTACATGGAATATCATTGATACTACTACAAAAATCACTGTAAAACGTATAGATGTAAGCACTTTGGGATCTGAAAAAATTTTCAGGTAATTCTGAATTCCACAGAATTCATTAATTCCGGACAGAATTTTAATATCAAAAAAACTATTTCTAACTGTCATTAAAATCGGATACAAAGTCGTAAATCCACGAATAATAACCACAGGTAACACCAACAGCCACGGAATCCATTTCATTGATTTTTTACTGATTGTCACAGGTACTCCCTCCTTCATATCTTTAAGCACAGGTATAAAGCAGATTTTTCTGCTTTATACCTTCATTTATTATGTCAGTTTTTATGTGTCAGTATTTCAAAAGACTTTAAACGAATACCGTTTTTACTGATATGTATCAACGACTTCCTGTGCTTTTTTACAGAACTCATCTACTGTGATCTCATCTTTCATGCAGGACTGGAAGATAGTTCCCATATCACTGATGAACTCCATTGTCTGTGCTACCAGCGGACGTCCCTGTACGTTGCACTCTTCTGCATACTGGCTGTACATTTCTTTTGCAGGATCAGTATCCGGAACAACTTTTTCTGCAACATCCTTTCTTGCAGGATATCTGTCAAATGCTTTATAGGATGCTTCCATTCCACCTTCATCTGCCATATACTGCAGGAATTTAATGGCTGCATCTTTGTTTTTGGATGCACTGTTCAGCACATAGTTCCAGGAATCTGTAAAGATTGCTCGCTCTCCATTGCCGCTGAAATCAGGTACCATTGCCATGTGGATCTTGTCAGCTCCCAGCATATCTGCCTTTGCATAATCCGTACCTAAGCCCCACATAAACCAGCATCCGTATTTGCCATCATTGATTTTTGGATTCATCTGATCATATTTATCTGCGATCTGATCAACAGGTGTTTCTTTGTTGGCAACCAGATCATGAAGGAACTGAATTGCTTCTTTATTTTCTTCTTTTGTCCAGTCGAAGTAGTCACCGCCAAACATATTTACAAACTGTGCAATTTCATTAGATGCATATGTCTTTTCCCAGGAACCGCCGTATCCGAAACGTCCATCTTTTGAAACTGCTTCCATGTATTTCATGAAATCTTCTTTTGTATCAATGGATTCGATTCCCACCTCATCCATAATTTCCTGATTTACCCAAAATGCAAGATATCCTGTATATCCCGGAACTCCTACAATATTTCCATCCTTATCTGTGATCATATCCTGAATATACCCCTGCGCAAACTGATCAATGATATCATCTGTCATAACCGTGTCATTCAGACCTTCCAGCCATCCGGAATTCTTGAATGCAGCACTCATTTCATCGTTGATTTCGACAATGTCTACGGAAGAATCTCCTGTAGAAAGAATCGTTGTAATCTTCTGCTGACGTGTGTCTGTATCTGTCGGAGCTGCAATAACATTGATATTTAAACCCGTTGCCTCCTCTACATTTGCAAGCCAGTCATCAAAATCCGGGTCAGTAGTGTTAACGCTGTATAAAGTAAGATCATATTTCTCCTCTGCTGATACACTTACAACATTCCCCATCATTCCTGCCACCATTGTTGCAGCTAAAACTGCACTTAACACTTTTTTCCTCATATTCTCTCCTTTTCCGAACAGTTCTCTCGCATCAACTGTTCTGTGTTATTTGGTAATTAAAGAATAACAAAAACACTCTTTTTACTAAATACAATTTCTTTTGATTGATTTATATTATTTTTCGTTCTATTGTTTTTTTCATTCTGATTTTTTATAATACAGATAGCAGATGAACACTGTGTTGCATCTTTACAGAATTGCTGTATAATATGGCAATCTTCAAAAAGATACCTGATAAAATCAAACCTATTCATATAAGGAGTATTATGTGTAATGAAACTCAACTTGAAAAAAATAAATTATCATAAATGGATTCCTTCCAGATTTTCCTCATTTCAGGCAAAACTCCTGATTGCCTTTCTGGTTGCAACCCTGCTTCCTCTGACACTTGTTGCACTGGTCAGTTACCATGTTTCCTATAATCTTGCCAGAGACCGAATCACAAACTCTGCATTGATGTCTGATGAACAGCTTATTTTTCAGCTTAACAGCCGTCTGAACCAGACCGAAAACGTTGCTGACACCATCCAGTATCAGATGTACGCTTTTGAACACTCTTCCCCAGATCAGGTTGGCACCATGCAGGCATTAACATCCATGAGAAGCAATATTTCATTATATAAATCTACATTTGATTTCTTTCATATATATGTTTTTTTAAAACCGGAACAAACCGGAGCTGATGAGGGTATATATTTCTTTTCCACAGATAAACTTTTCAATTATGGAATCAGCGAATCTGAATTACATTCCATAGGTTCTTCTTCCCTGTGGCTGTTAAAGAAAAATACCACCTTACCCAGAGTTATATCTGCTTCCAAAAGAAGCGCAAATACACTGCTGTGTTTTCGTGCTCTTCAGGACAAATCCAGCAATGTTCTCGAATATGCTTATTGTATTGCACTTGACTGCGATGAATTTTCCCGGTATCTTCAGACTTCTGCTTCTGATACCGCAATTTCCAGTTACATTCTGACACCACAGGGACAAATTGCAGCTCACAGTGATTCTTCCCGTAATCAGACCTGGATTTCAGATTCAATAAAACAGATGTTTCTGGAAAATACCAATTCCTTCTTTAAAGACAATGACATCTACTATAACTGCCGCACTCTGGATAACGGTTGGCTGCATATTACGGAAATCCCGGAAAACTATATCAAAAGCAATACACAGGTACTGATCAAAACACTGTTGATCACTGTAATTATTTCTCTGCCGCTGACTATTTTTATTGTAATCCTTTTTTCCAGGAAACTGACAAGCAGAATTGCCGCACTGTCCTATGCCATGGAATCCTTTCATCTTGGACATGATCCGGAGCACCTTTCCATCATCACACTCCCGCATCCGGCCGATGCTTCCAATTATGATGAAATAGACAATCTGGGGATTACCTTTGAAGATATGCAGCACACAATTGCCCAGAATCTGAAATCAATTGTCAGTCTCTCCATTAATGAAGAACGACTGAAATATCAGTTATTACAGTCACAGATCAATCCACATTTTCTCTACAATATCCTTGGAACCATCCGAACCTGCCAGGCACTTGGCAAATTGGATATTGCAGATCAGATGCTGACAAATCTGACTGCCTTTTACCGACTGACGCTGAGAAAATCAAAAGAACTGATACCGATCAAAGACGAACTGGAAATTGCCCGCCTGTATCTGGAAATGGAGAAACTCTGCCATAAAGATAATCTTAACTGGGAGATCAATGCCGAAGACGGAATAGAAAATTTCACGATCTGCAAATTTACATTACAGCCATTCCTGGAGAATTCTATCCTGCACGGTCTTTCAGCCGATACACCTGAAGTTTTTATTTCCATTCAAGTGCTCTACGGTGATGATACCGTAGTGATATCCATTGAAGACAATGGAGCCGGAATGTCTCCGGAGACACTGGAACAGCTCCGATATGCCATAGACAACAAAGTCATAAATTACGAAAAACATTTTGGAATTTCAAATGTAAGCGCCCGCATTTCCAATCCTTTGTACGGTAACGGCTCTGTGCGTATTGACAGCCATCCCGGAAACGGTACCTATGTCACAATTGAATTTCAGCAAATGGAGGATACAGATGAGGAAAATAATGATTGTAGATGACAATTATCTGTCAGCAGAAGGAATTGAAAAGAACATAGACTGGGAAGTTCTGAACGCAGAAATCGTACATATCTGCTACAACGGAACCTCTGCGATAGACGCTATGAAAAAAGAACCTGTAGATCTGATCATCTCAGATATTGAAATGCCGGATCTGGACGGAATTTCAATGAGCAGGCAAGCACTGGATATTAATCCAATGGTAAAAATCATACTGATCAGTGCCTATGATAAATTTGAATATGCAAGACGCGCTCTGCTTCTTGGTGCATTGGATTATATTGAAAAACCTCTGGATTACGCATACCTGATCCAGAAAGTAAAAAATGCTTTTGCCTTGATGGAACGTGAGCAGAAAAATCTGCAGTTGCTTAAACAGAGCAGACCTTTACTTATCGAAAAATTTTTCCGTGATATCACTCACCGTTCCAGGCAGGAGGCTTCCTATCGTCTCAAACCTTATCTGAACTACCTGAACCTCAAATTGGATTATGATTTTTATAACGTAGTGATTCTTGAACTGGAAAATGCACAGTCTCTCAAGGATTCCTATGGCATTGAGAAATTTCAGATGGAACTGCTGAATCTCCGTGATCTGATCACAGAACAAACCTCAGAATTAAATTATATTTATCCTCTGCAGGATATTGATGGTTATCTGTGTGTGATCGGACAAAGCGGCTGCCAGTCCGGAAATTTTCGCCAGCTTACCTATAAAATCATTTCTGCACTTGTAGATAACTGCAATTCACAGGGACTGGTTCTGAATGCCGGAATCGGTGCCATTGTACAGGATCTGTGGGATCTGAACCGTTCTTATGAAAGTGCAGTTCATGCACTGGATTATCGTTTCTTTTTCCCACACCAGAACGTATTTGACGGACGTGAGGCTCTTGGACATGACTTATCTGCCACTGATTTCTCCGATTCCAGAGAGGAGGAATTAATCCGCCTTCTGTGTAAAAAGGATGTTTCTGCAATTGACTCCTGGTTTCAGGATTTCTCCAGATGGCTTACTGAGAACTTCCGCACCAAAAGTTTCACATTTATCCAGATCTACTCTCTGCTTGGAAGGATTCTGAAGTTTTTCTATGAACTAAACCTGGATACCCATGATCTGGAAGCAAAGATCCTGTATGTATACAATCATCTGGAAGAATTTCATACCACAGAAGAACTATGCGGCTGGCTCAACGAACTCTGCCGCCTTCTCTGCCGGAAACTGGATTCTTCTCTGAATGATTATCACCAGAAATTATGCGAATCTGTAACTTCATATATTGACGAAAACTATGCCAGCAATACTCTGTGCCTGAACGATATCGCCAGCGAAGCCAATGTCAGCCCGGCTTATCTGAGTGCCCTCTTTAAAAAGAAACAGGGCGTGAGTATTAGTGACTATATCACTACTCAGCGAATCAACGCCGCCTGCCGTTATCTTACAGCCACAAACATGACTCTGAAGGAAATCAGTATGAAATGCGGTTACGCCAATCAATATTATTTCAGCACAAGCTTCAAGAAAAAAATGAATGTCACTCCATCTGCATACAGAGATACTCAGACGTCAAAATCTTAGCTTTTACTTGTGTTTCCCTATAACTCCCTGTATAATAAAGAACAATGTCTATTATCATGACATCTTTTTTATATGAGTGCGCAGTCAATTACCTTTTACCGCCACTACATCTGTTTTGCGGAAAACCTGTCAGTGGCAGTTGTGGTAAATGCCAATATACTTATTATAAGGAGATTTAAAATGGGGGTAACTGAAAAAACAGCAATTCTTGTTATCAGCTTCGGTACAAGTTATGAAGAAACACGAAAAAAAACAATTGAACAGATTGAATCTGACCTGCATCATGCATTTCCGGAATATCCGTTATACTGCGCATGGACAAGTCCCCGTATCCGCGCCAAACTCCGGAAGCGGGACGGGATCCACATTATGGATATTGATGAGGCAATGACCCAGCTGAAAGCGGACGGAATTCGAAATGTCGTTGTACAGCCAACCTATGTGATCACCGGATTTGAGAGTGATGCTATGAAAGAAAAGGTTCTTGCACATAAAAAGGATTTCGATTCTGTCATTATCTGTGATTCTCTGATGGTTACAAAACAGGACAAAGAAGAGGTCTGTCAGGCTATGGCACAGGAATATCACCCTGATTCTGATGAAATTCTCTTATTTATGGGACATGGAACAGAGCATGTTGCCAATGAACTTTATCCTGAGATGGACGAACTGTTTAAGCATTTCGGCTATTCCAATATGCATATGGGAACGGTTGAAGGGGATTTCTCCATTGAAAGCTTTCTGGATAAATTAAAAAATCTGCATCCGGCTCATGTTCATCTGGCACCTTTTATGATCGTCGCAGGTGATCATGCTACCAATGATATGTCCGGAGAGGACGATGATTCCTGGAAAAGTATTCTGGAAAAAGAGGGATATTCTGTCAAATGTACTCTGAAAGGTCTTGGCGAGATCCAGGCGGTCAGAGATATTTTTATCCGCCATACCAGAGCCGGACTGGACAGACTTTCAGAAATCCAGGCTTAAACACAGCAGGAAATCGAAAGTATATTCAAACCAAAAAGTTAGTGTTCACAACAACACGCTTCGCGGGATATTACCAGTGAACAATAACGTCAAAAGGAGCATACCACATTAAGTTCTTATTAATGTGGCAGCTCCTTTTGTCTTTCCTTTTTTGAATATGTATTTTTCCTGATTATTTAATGACTTCTTTTTTTCTTCTTTTTATTAGGATTATTCAGTACAGACCAGCAGAATGCCTGAACAAGAAGTATTCCGATAAACGCCCCTATACTGTCGATTCCCACATCCTTTACCGCAGGTGTACGGGCATCCACAAAAGACTGATGATACTCATCCAGCCCTGCAAATCCCACACAGACAATTCCCGCAAGAAGCATCAGCCAGATTCCTCTCACACCATAGACATATAAAGGAAAAGAAATAGCGATAGCCAGCAGAAAATACTCTGTCATATGTGCCGCTTTTCTCACATAGTAGTGAATTCCATCTGCCTTATAGGCAATCTCTTCACTGCTCAGATTCTCTGACAAAAGCTCGCTCTTCGTTTCTATGATCTCATAACTTATTTTATAGCTCAGATTACCTGAAACTTCACCCGGCTGGGCTGAAAATGAAAAGATGATATACATCATCAGCAGTGCCGGTAAAAAAGACAACGGTTTCAGCAATGTGATCAATATTTTCATTCTTTCTCGTTTTCCCCGTCTTCCTCTTCGTCTTCCAGATTCTTAACCATATTAGCCCTTTCAGCAATGCTCATTGATCTGTTCTGCCCGGATGCATCCTCTTTCTTCAGTTCTCCGCCTGCGGCAGCTTCCATTGCCGCATTCTTCGCTGCTTTTGCTTTCCTGATCTTCTCTTCTGAGAGCATATTTTTAATGCCGAAAAACAGCAGACCAGCACCAATAGCTGCAAATGCAATTCCGGCAAGCATAAATCCCATACTTGTTCCTTCTTCGCCTGTCACATATCCCTTACAGAGACTGTAACTTGTATACAACAGATACACTCCCGCCAGACTCCAGAGTATAAATCTTCCATTGGAGACTTTCTGTTCTTCTGTATCCGGCTCTTCTTCCCCGCTCTTTGCAATTTTCTGCGTATCTTCCTGCTGAATCTCTGCCGGGCTTTGTTCCAGCAGTTCTTCGTTTTCGTTTTTCTCCATAAAAACCTCCTCATATTTATAACTTTTATAACTGGTGAACCTCACATGACTGAAGTCACGTGCTTCCAGACGCTTTAGGCGTCAGACTGAATA
>NZ_JAJDMJ010000059.1:0-21926 GCF_020593585.1 Blautia sp. DFI.6.71 | reverse complement strand
TTATCTGCATTTTTATTTTTCCCTGATAACTCTTTTCTCAGATTCTGTTGTTTTTTCTACTACCCATGGCTATATTTTAGCACATATAGTGCTAAAAATAAACATATGTTTTCTTTTGAGTAAAAAATTTGCGCGTCTAACTCATAACTAAAGTCACTAGAGTAACGAGAATGCGACGCGCAATTATTCAAAAAGCCGTCAGAAATCTCTATACTGATTTCTGACGGTCCATTATTTTGTTTATCCTATAATTGGTAAACATCATATCCACAAATTGCTCCGCTGTGAAGGAGCTCCTGCAATTCTCAATTAGATCTGAGTAATTACAAAGATATCATAAATAGCCTTTACTGCAGTCTCAAAATCTCTGTTCTCTACACCGATAATGATATTCAGCTCACTGGAGCCCTGATCGATCATCTTCACATTTACATTTGCATGAGCAAGTGCTGAGAAGATTCTTCCTGCTGTACCTCTGGTGGATTTCATACCACGTCCTACAACAGCGATCAGCGCAAGATCAGATTCCATTTCTACGAAATCCGGCTGTACTGCGCGATGGATTCCTGCGATTACCTGCTGCTCTTTCTCTTCGAATTCATCCTGATGTACATATACAGTCATTGTATCGATTCCTGATGGAACATGCTCAAAGCTGATTCCCTGATCTTCGAATACCTGAAGTACCTTACGTCCGAAACCAACCTCACTGTTCATCATGGATTTCTCAATATTGATAGAACAGAATCCCTTCTTACCTGCAATACCTGTGATTGTAAATTTCGGTTTCTTGCATGTACTCTCAACAATAAAAGTACCCTTGTCTTCCGGTCTGTTTGTGTTTTTGATGTTGATCGGAATTCCCTCTTTACGAACCGGGAAGATCGCATCTTCATGAAGAACAGTTGCACCCATATAAGAAAGCTCTCTGAGTTCTCTGTAGGTAATGCTCTCGATCACTTCCGGATTTTTAACAATACGTGGGTCTGTTACCAGGAAGCCGGAAACATCTGTCCAGTTTTCATAAAGGTCTGCCTTGATAGCCTTTGCCACAAGAGAACCGGTTACATCAGAACCTCCTCTGGAGAAAGTTTTAACTTTTCCATCTTCACCAGCGCCATAAAATCCAGGGATAACGGCATGTTCACATTTTGCCAGCTTTTTGGACAGAAGTCTGTCTGTCTTCTCGGCATCCAGATTTCCGTTCTTATCAAAACGGATCACATCTGCTGCATCAACAAATTCATAACCCAGATATGCTGCCATCACCTTACCATTGAGAAATTCTCCTCTGGATGCTGCATAGTCTGTGCCTGCCTGTGCCTTGAAATCAGCTTCGATCTGAGCAAATTCATCTTCCAGAGAAAGATCAAGGTTCAGTCCGCGGATAATCTCATAATATCTTCCCTTGATCTCCTGCAGAATCGGGATGAAATCTTCCCCTTCAACTGCAGTATTATAACATTTATAAAGTAAATCTGTAACCTTTGTATCTCCGTCAAATCTCTTTCCGGGAGCGGACGGAACCACATAACGTCTGCTCTCATCACTTCTGATGATCTCCCCTACTTTCTGAAACTGTTCTGCATTTGCCAGAGAACTTCCTCCGAATTTAACAATTTTCTTCATTTTTCCTGCTCCTCATATGTCACTAAATATTTTCAGACCGATCTCCCATCAGTCTTTGTCACTCTACCAACATAAAGTCTGTTTAATATTGTATTGAATAAACGCCAATTTTGCAAGCCTTTCTTACAGAAATATCCGAAAATGGTTATTTTCCACAATCTGCCGAAGATTCCTGCTGTTTTTTTACAAATTCTGTCACATTATAAACACGAAGGATATCTCCATCCACCCGAAAATGAATATCCTTCTCTCCAAAAGGCATTCCGTAAGACCGTTCCGGATCATTCTGATAAGCAGGACGGGGATCATCTGCAAGAACTGCGATCAGAGCCTCTCTGCTTTCTCCGGGTATTCTTTCCAGGAGCTCCTGGGGAAATTCTACGTTCAGATGATGATCTTTGGAATATTCGGTAAAACTTCCTGTTGCTTCCGGATGGCAATCCGCATAAGGAATATATGGTTTAATATCAAAAATCGGTGTTCCATTCATCAGATCTGCACCTTCTACATAAAGTACAGGGCTGTCCGACTCATCCAGAGCTACTTTCTCAAGCTTCACACAGGATAATCCTATGGAATTAGGACGAAAGGGCGATCTTGTGGCAAAAACTCCTTTTCTCACATTTCCCCCAAGTCTGGGCGGGCGGACAGTCGGTGACCACTTTGTCCTCTTTGCCTCCGAAAACTCCCAGATCAGCCAGATATGACTAAACTCCTCCAGACCACGGCAGGCATCCACATTTCGATATTCCGGCTCGAATACAATTCTCGCTTTGAGCGCCCCTACACGGCCACTCTGCCTGGGGATACCGAATTTGGTTGGAAAATCATTTTCTATATGTGCGATTGGAATCATTGTATTATTCTCCTTTTTACCTTTTGATAAAACAATAGCCCGGAAAATAACTCTCCGGGCTATTATTGTTATTTCTTCTGTGCAAAATACTCTTTTGTAAGTGTAATGGCGGTTCCTGAAAGCAGGAATACACCAATTAAGTTGGGGATTGCCATGAGACCGTTGAATGTCTCAGCAATGCTCCAGAGAAGTCCCAGATTTACAGTTGCACCAAGGATTGCCACTAATGAATAGGCAATCATAAATGGGCGGATAACTTTTGCAGAGAATAAGAATTCAATGCAGCGTGCTCCGTAAAGTCCCCATCCGATAATCGTTGAAAATGCAAAGCAGCACATGGCAACTGCCGTAAAGATAGAAACCCAGCCTCCGTATGTAGCAGTAAATCCGGAAATTGTAAGTTCTGCACCTGCCGCTGCACCGTAATTTACCGGCACGCCGCTTACAAGGATCACAAGTGCTGTCAGAGTACAGATCACGATTGTATCTGCAAATACCTCAAAGATACCAAACATACCCTGTTTTACAGGCTTGCTTGTATCTGCACAGGCATGAGCGATAGACCCTGTACCAAGTCCGGCTTCATTGGAGAAAATACCTCTGGAAACACCCTTTTTCATACTGAGGAAAAAGCTTCCGATCACACCGCCTGTCACTGCTGACGGATTAAAGGCTCCATAAACAATATCATGGAAAACTGCCGGAACTCTTCCGATATTTAAGATTACAACACCTAATGCAAGTACAATATAAAACAATGCCATAAAGGGCACCAGCTTCTCGGAAACACTTCCGATTCGCTTGATACCACCCAGCAGTACCATACCAACCAGCAGCGTGATCACAATTCCAAGGATCAGATTCAGTCTGCCTGTGGAAGACTCTGAAATCACATTGAAGTTAATAAGAGCTGTATCAATTGCTGTTGTAATGGTATTTACCTGAGTAGCATTACCTGTTCCAAATACAGTCAGTACACCGAATGCAGAATAAAGAACTGCAAGAAATCTCCAATTCTTTCCCAGACCATTCTTAATATAATACATAGGTCCGCCTACATAATCCCCATGTCTGTTTCTCTCACGGAAATGTACTGCTAAGGTAACCTCTGTAAATTTCGTGCACATTCCAAGGAGCGCGGAAACCCACATCCAGAATACAGCTCCCGGTCCGCCGATGGCGATAGCTCCGGCAACACCGGCGATATTTCCAGTACCTACTGTACCTGCCAACGCAGTACAGACTGCCTGGAAAGGTGTCATGGAACCGTCAGAGGCCTCTTTTTTCTTAAAAATTCTTCCCAGTGTGGTTTTAAGCGCATACGGGAATTTCCGGATCTGGACAAAACCAGTCCGCAGGCTCAGGTAAAGCCCTACGCCGATAATACAGATCATAGCCGGGACACCCCAGATAAAATTATTTACGACGTTATTGATGGATTCAATTGTCTGAAGCATGTTAAATAAACCTTTCTTTCGTGTAATAATAACAGTTTAGCACTTTTTTCACCGTATGTACAGAAAAATTCTATTAAGATAAAGCATTAAAGCACAATAAGTTAACAGCGCAAACAGATACGATCAGCCGCTCCACTGCTTGCCATACCCATATCACTGCTTCACAGTTTGAGCAAAAGTCAAAATAACGTATAAATTTGTCATAATTTCAGTAGCATTTCCTCACCCAAACCTCTATTATTGTAAATATGAAATCAAGGAAAACACCTGTGTATTTTCTAACAGTACTTAAGCGTTTCAGTTATTCGGTGTAGCGCCGCGTAGCAAAGCGGATGATTTTATCCGCTTGACCATTTTCAACCTAAGGAGGACATGACAAAATGATTCAGAAATATACTTACGGGACCCCATTTGAAACCGATGCCATCGTAACTTCTATCCCGGCTTCTGAGGGAACTCCTGCATACGGAACTATCTCCACAGAGAACGGCTTCTCTTTTACTTATGACATGGATGACAACGATGTTGTCTATGGTCTGGGCGAATCAAGCCGCGGAATCAACAAACGTGGATACGTTTATGAAAGCAACTGTTCCGACCAGCCAAACCATACAGAAGATAAAATCTCCCTCTACGGAGCACACAACTTCCTCGTAATCTCCGGAAAACAGACTTTCGGTCTCTTCGTTGATTATCCCGGAAAACTGAAGTTTGATATCGGTTACACACTCTCTTCCCAGTTAAAGATCACCTGTGAGGATGCAAATCTTTATCTGTATGTGATCGAGGGTGAAACCCCTTACGATATCGTAAAACAGTTCCGTAAAATCATCGGAAGAAGCTATATCCCGCCTAAATTCGCATTTGGTTTCGGTCAGAGCCGCTGGGGATATACAACTGCTGATGACTTCAGAAAAGCTGCTGACGGATATCGTGAAAACAATATTCCAATCGATATGGTATACATGGATATCGATTACATGGAAGACTACAAAGATTTCACAGTCAATCAGGAAAACTTCCCTGACTTTGAGGCCTATGTCAATGAAATGAAAGAAAAAGGCATCCACCTTGTCCCGATCATCGATGCAGGTGTCAAGGTAGAGGCTGGCTATGATGTTTATGAAGAAGGCGTTGAGAAGAACTACTTCTGCAAACGTGAAGACGGCAGTGATTTCGTTTCCGCTGTATGGCCGGGCTGGACTCATTTCCCGGATGTCCTGAACGCAGATGCCAGAGCATGGTTCGGACAGAAATATGAACGTCTCATTTCCAAAGGAATCGACGGTTTCTGGAATGACATGAACGAGCCTGCAATGTTCTGCACACCGGAAGGCGTTGCTGAATTAAAAGAATACATCAAAGACAACTTCATGGACAAGGAAGAAACATCTGGATTCGTTCTCGGCGCAAAGGTAAAAGGACTTGCAAATAATCCGGAAGATTACAAACGCTTCTATCACAATGTAAACGGTCAGAAGATCCGCCACGACAAGGTACATAACCTGTTTGGCTATAACATGACCCGTGCAGCAGGTGAAGCATTTGAAAAAATCGCACCTGGCAAACGTTTCCTGATGTTCTCCCGTTCCTCCTATGTGGGAATGCACAGATACGGCGGAATCTGGATGGGAGACAACAAATCCTGGTGGTCACACATCCTTCTGAACTTAAAGATGCTTCCATCCCTGAATATGTGCGGTTTCCTTTACACAGGAGCAGATCTGGGCGGATTCGGTGCAGATACCACACGTGACCTGGTACTGCGCTGGCTGGCACTGGGTGTATTCACACCTCTTATGAGAAACCACTCCGCTCTGGGAACCAGAGAACAGGAAGCTTACCAGTTTGAAAATATCGAAGACTTCCGCCATGTGATTGGTGTCAGATATCGTCTTGTTCCATATCTGTACAGTGAATACATGAAAGCTGCATTAAACGATGATATGATGTTCCGCCCATTGGCATTCGACTATACAGACGATACTTTTGCTACTCAGGTAGAAGATCAGTTACTTCTTGGAAACGAAATTATGATCGCACCTGTTTATACCCAGAACGCAAAAGGCCGCTATGTATATCTGCCAGAGGAAATGATGTTCGTCAAATTCCTGCCGGATGGAACCATCTCTCAGGAAATCCTTGAAAAAGGCCACCACTATGTAGAAGTTGCCCTGAATGAGGTTCCGCTGTTCATCCGCAAGGGAAAAGCAATCCCGGTTGCTGATGTTGCACAGACAGTAAAGGATATCGATCCTGCTACGCTCCGAATGATCGGATATGAGGGAGCTGAATATGACCGTTATGATGATGACGGAGTAAGTGCTCTGTAATTTAACCAAATCAATCAGATTTACCTGCCTCAATTGCAGGAATTACCAGACAGCAGTTAGCATTGAACGAGATGTCACCTCATAAAAAATAAAAAGAAACAGTCACATGTATCCAATGAATATCAATATATTCTTTCAGTTATGTGACTGTTTTCTTTTAACTTATCAATTCTCCAAAAGAACCTGGTTTTGCCGGAACAAAATTTCCACTTTCATCAGTTGTTCCAAATTTTTCTTGATATTCTCCTTCAGTACGCGAAATTTTAGGTTTTTATTCTCTTTAGCAGATTCTACTCATGGGGAGAACATACTCATACCCATTGTATCCATGGAAGCCACACTTACGCTGTAGGGCTTTCTATCCTCCCCATAGAAACGCTTCTCCGAAGAAGTGGGCAAACCTATAACATAAGAAGTAACACACTTACTTAATTCCGTTAAAAATTAATACGTATTCCATAATCCGCAAAATAATTACTTAACCTTCTCCATGTATTTTCTCCAGCAATACCATCCGCTGTAAGTTTCTGATCTTTCTGGAACTGTACAATTGCATATTCCGTATTTGGTCCATATATTCCATCTATTCCTCCCACATCATATGCAATGGCACTTAAACAAGTTTGTAATAAACGTACATAATAAGAACTAGCCCCAGGGACTGTACAATAATCATACACATAAATATACTTGCCATTCTTAGTATGGAACAATCCCCATGTATTAGCCGTCAACATAATATCTTCATCGCTTAATATGCCGGAAGGAATAGATGCAAATGAACCATACTTCAAAGCCAGTTTATTTACATTATACAAAGTGTCTTCTATGCGTGCCACGTCTACAGATGTCCGTTCTTCAACTGTTTCTTCATTATCAGTAGATATCTCTACATTAGTATCACCAAAAATATCTTGTCCATCAGAAAAATCTGCCGCATTTACTGAGCTGATTATAATTAGCTGTAACAAAAAAGAAAAAAGCAGAGCAAAAGTCATTTTCTTCTCTATTTTCATATACATTTCCTCCATTCATACCTCAAATATTTTAATCTCCGACCTTCCATTTCAAAAACTGCCTGTAACCTTTTATAAATATTTTTTTGCATTTGATTAATGTGTTGATGTTGGTAAGAGAGTCCCATCAACTACTGGTGTACCAACAAGTTAATTTCTTGAACATTCTCGCGTCCGTTTTTTATTCCTGCGTTGTCACCGGTCGCCGTAACCACCCATTGAATAACCACAAGTAAGGAACTGAACTTTTCCATGCTAATAAATTCTTAAAACAGAGGTCTCTAACTTAAGTTATGACTTAACAATTAATCATATAACTATTTTTTATGCAGGAACATCGGAATCACCTCCAAACATAATAGGATTATCTTTTTCAATCATCTTCAATCATTTTGTTCAGCATCAAAATATCTATTTTCCTCCATACCTCGTTTCCAGCTATTCCATCAATTGTTAATCCTTCTTCTTTCTGAAAGTTCTTTATTGCTTCCGTTAGTTCTTCATTTGATTTTGTAACAGAGTTTCCATTGTAATATTGTAATTTTTCCAAACATTTTTTTAACAACTTCATATCATCATTTTCTGTTACAAAATATGTCTCATTATTTTCTGTATTTATCACAGCAACAACTTCCGTAAATAATGAATCACCCTCCCTGATATTTTCCGGGTCAAAAGGCAAAATCGGAATATTTTCTAAAGATCCATATTCAAAATATAATTCATTCAATAAATGAATACTTTTCTGAAATTTCTCCTGCTGTTTCAATTCTTCTTCCGTATAGTTTTCAAAAAATAAAGTATTATAATAATATAATACTTTATTCATTTTATCTACATCATCCGGATTCTCTTTTTCCAGTTGATCCATCGTCCCTGTTTCACGAGCCCACACATTATTCAAACAAATACTACAAATAAAGATAATCATCAATAACACTGCGTTTTTGCTTCTGCTATGTTTCATTTGATACTTCTCCTTTCTTCAGATACATTTCAGTTCTTCTTACTTATATTTAAATGATAACACATTCGTCGCAAAATTTTATGAAACAGCGAAATTCATATATAAATTGGCGAAATTCGTTTTTTCAAAACATAGTGTGTTTTTTATAAGGTTTTTTGCCACAATTCCTCTCCAATATTTCTGTAATGTTGCACAAACAGTAAAAGATATTGAACCCGCTTTTATCTGCATGATCAGATATGAGGAAGCTAAATATAGCCGTTATAATAGCGACAGTATAAGTATGCTGTAATCATCAGCCCAAAACAGTTACCTCAAAAATAGCAATAAAAAGAAACAGTCACTTACATCTGATGAATTAAGATATTCACTCAAATATGTGACTGTTTTCTTTTTGAAATCTGTTTTATTACAGCTTCACAATCATTGTATTTTCCTCTTTAAAAACTATTTCTCCCAATGAACTTAAAAGTGCTACATTAACCCCTTCATATTTTTGATATTCACAGCTTCCAATAAAAATATAATTCACCTCATATTTATCAAGCAGTTCCTGTACTTCTTTTTTATCTGTTGAAGTATAAATAGTTTCCACGTCTGTTCTTCTTTTGTTTTCTTCATCAAGATTATTTCGCCATAACCATTCATGAACATACCATCCTAATACCGTCGGCAATCCTGTCATAGCAGAAACCCGGTTGTCATAGTCTTTATAACTGTCGCCGCAAGCTTCAAGAACGGTTGGCTGACCTGTAATATTTTTATTCAGCCATCGTATTGCTGCCGCATCTTCAGGAATGGCATTTTCTAGATAAGCAGTTGCATTGAGAGTTTGGTATTTATTTTTCAGAGGAAAACCTGTAAACCAATTTGTTGTAGCATTTACGAAATATCCACAGGTAGATATAAGAAGTATTATTGCCATTCCCCCAACGGTTATTTGCACTTTTGATAATCTTACCTTTTTCTCATATCTATTATCCAATTTAGTTTCTTGCAAAATTTTTATTCTGTCTGCCACAAAAAATACCAGAATATACGACATCATAAGCGCAAAAAGTATATATGCCTGATAAGTCAACTTAAACATAGTATTTGCTCTTGGTGCTGTTTTTTCATAGATATCTCTTACATAAATGATTTCCGGAATCAATATTAGTCCCATTGCACAAAGAGAAAGTACAACTCCGTATAAATCAGAAACATTAATTTTGTAAAATAAATTCCTGTTTTTTTTATTTGTAAAATTCCTATTTTTTATCAGCGTAGATACGACAAATAATCCACATATAAGCAATGGAAAAGCCCATAATACACAAAACTGATAAAACGCCGTATGAATTTTCACTATTCCGATTCCCTGTACCATAACACTTTTAAACTGTAAATGGAATGGTAACGAAATCAACACCGCAGTCAGCAGAAGTTCTATCCATTGCACAACGCTCCATTTTATACCGGTTCTCATATCTGAAGGTTTCATATCTGTAGAATTAAGATATCTCTTCAAATTTCCAAAAAACAGTGTTCCACATATTACAACATAACAAATCATAAAATCCCATGTATTTGAAAACAGGAAAATTCCAAGGAACAGTCCCAGCAGAAATATCTCTTTCTGTTTCCAGCTTTTACCGGAATTTCTTTTTATCCATGCATATAAAATCCCCAATACTGCCAAAACAAAAAACACATTAATCACATGCGCATGTAAATCCCCAAGAACAAAAGAATATGAAGGAAATTCATGAATTGTCTCGTCCCCTGTCACAGGTGGATCAAATCCTATAAATCGTGTTGTGCTTGGAAACCAGTAATCTTCTCTTATCCCCAGTAATGTAAAAATTTTTCCATATATAATATAATGAAGGTTTCCACTCATGGATACAGATAAACCTGCTAAAATACCTCCAAAATCTGTTATCCATGCTCTTCCCCTTTTACCTAATTTATCCTTAAGCATCTGACGCACAAGACTAAATGGCAATACAAACGCAAATGCAGCTATCATGGTACGCATAAGATTGTATGTAATCTCTACCTTTGTTCCTGTAAGTTTCGTAAGAAACACCGCAAAATATTGACCACCATAATAGTAGTTAAAAGCTTTGCCAGCATACCACATATCTTCTGACGGAAGTGTTGTGCTACGCATCATAGACTTCATAAAACCAAAATCCATATATTTTTCAGTTCCATGAGCTGCCGGATGAAATCCTGCCATATATGTCCACAAAAGAAATACAACAAAGAAAATCACTTCTTCCCAATAAACAAGTTCCATATGTTTCCACGGAAAAACCTTTCTTTGTTTTCCATATATTCCATAAGCAATACTGCTCCCCCCACATAAGGTAGTAATTACGACAGAACTCAATGTGGTAAAGTGAACCACTTTTATAGAAGTCAAAATCCATACTCCATATCCGCATATCACTATTGCTATAACCTTTGAATTCATCCATCCATTATCATCAAAACCTTTGAATATCTGAGCCGTTATCGGCATAAATACCAATCCAAGAATCCATAAAATTTCCCACCATATCATGAATGTAAAGAAATCGGATCCTAACAGCCAAAAAGCAACTCCTATCAATAGCCCTGCTGCCAGTAATTTAAATTTATTTACTTTTTTCATAATATATTTCTCCATAATTTTTTTTATAATTAAGCAAAAATATACCAGTCACTTCATCATATAAGCTACAATAACTCTATATCTTTTTTTGCATCATTTGTATTTGAATAATATCATATTTATTGCAAAATTTTCTAAAATGGCGAAATTCATATATAAATTGGCGAAATTCGTTTTTCGAGAACATATTGTGGTTTTTTATGATGTTTTCTGTCACAATATTTTCCCTCTTGACTAATTTTCTGCAAAATAAAAGACAGCGCAGTCCTACCACTACACTATCTTTCATAGATTCTATATAATTTATAAGTATAACATTACCCTTACCGTAAAAATCTGATTTGTATTCGAAACATCCATAAATCCCTGATATTTCTCTACCATCTTCCTGACATTTGCAAGACCAATGCCATGTCCTTTTTCTTCCTTCGTTGACAATAATTTATTTTGTTCTACATCCAATTCATGTTGAAAACTGTTTTTAATTTCCATGGAAAACATACCTTTTTCATAGTATATATTCACTGACATCCATTTATCTTCTGTCTGCTCTGCTGCTTCTATTGCATTCTCTGTCAGGTTTCCCAAAATCACATTCAGATCAAATGCTGATATACACAAATCAGATGGTACCCGTACCTCATACTCTACATGATTCAGTTTCTTTTTTGCCTGTCCCAGAAGATAATTCAGCAGACTGTCAAGATTCTTATTCCCACAACTGACCAGTTCAGACTGATTCTGCATATACTCCCCCATGTCCTGTATATATTTCCGAATTTCTTCATTATTCTGATTTGCAGCCATAAGTGCAAGTTCTCCCAGATGATTTTTCATATCATGGCGTAGAGCTTTTACTTTCTCTTCCGATTGCATCAACACATCCAACTGGTGAGAATAAATGAGCATTTGTTTTTCCATAAGAGATTGTTCTTCCAGTTTCTTATACGCACTTATCAGAACATCATATAAATAGAAAATCAATAATACAACTGCCAAAACACAACATCCAAATAACACCAGCAGGATACGATTTTTTAGTTCCTGTTCAACAATAAGCAATTCTGCCAGACAAAGTGCTGAAATAACCGCCAGTATCATCCCATGCGGAGTTTTATCTTCTCCTTTATTCTTAATCAAGATTTTTTCTGAAATAACATCGCAAATCAGCAATAATGGTACAGTTATATACGCAGCACATTCACCGACTTTCCCTGTTATTGAATAATCTGTCAGTAAATGAACAGCTACTAAATCACATCCCATATTAGTTCCATATACAAATAGTGTCACAAATATTTTCTTTTTCAATGCTCCTTCATAACACACTGTAATCAAAAAAATCAGCACTATATTTGTTATCACACTCATACCTGGCGAACAAAATATCAGATGTACCACTGCTGTCAAAACAAAAAACAATACATAACAGGCTCTTTCTTTTTTCTTTTCCTCAATATCTGTCCAAAAGAACAACCTCATAAAGCGATAGATTATATATGTACGCAAAAGATTCGTGCTTAATGTAGTTATCAACACAAACATTTACTCTCTGTCCCTCCACACACGCTCTGCCAGTTGCTTTCTCACTGATTTCCGATATGGCTGGCTGATTGGAATTGTATCTCCGTTTTTCATTTTCACAGATTCATAAGAACATTCTTCGATATAATCAAAATTGATCAGATACGACTGATGAATCTGAATGAAATTTCCCGGAATTTTCTTTGCTATTTCTTTCAGTTTGCCATTAAATTCTTTCTGTCCGTCTTTTAAAACCAGATGCACTTTTTTATTCTGACTGCTGAAATACAGAATATCTTTATATAATACCTTGAAATAATATCCACTGCCAAAGTACTCGAAAATACCTTTTCTGACTTCCGAAATTTTCTGAATCCTGTTCATGACATTCCCAACTTTTATTTTGTCTAAAGGTTTGATCAGAAAATCTGTAGGCTGTACACGAAATAAATCCATCGCATAACTGCTGTTCGCTGAAATGTAAACAATTGCAGTTTCCATGTTTTCCTGTTCTTCTCTTATAAAACGTCCCACTTCAATTCCATTTGTTGTCAGTAATTCTATATCCAGAAACAACACATCCGGAATCTGCTCTTTCTCTCTCAGAAATCTGCACAGGCTCTCTCCTCTGTACCAAATATCAATATCTATCTGAATTTTATTTTGTTCCGCATAATCATAAAGCATTCTTTCCAATTCAGCACAAACACCCTCATCGTCATCACAAATGGCAATATATAACATTTTCTACTCCTTTCATACTACCAGGAGTATATAACCATTGGAATTCTTTTTCAATATAAAAATAATCACACTCCCAAAGCTCTGGAAACTAAAGAACTTATGTGGGGTATGCGCAGTGCAGCAAGGGGAGAGATTCAGACAGCATTTTTCTTTCATTCCCGCAGTCAGAGTGGTGAGAATTTTTCTGTCAATATAATTTAACTTGTTGTGCTATAGATAAAATGAAATATAAACTATACGAAATATTTTTTCTTACTCTTTGACTATTTTCCGAAGTATTCCATCTTCCATCTCATATACTTCATCACATAGAATCTCTATATCCTCCCGATTATGACTTGCCAGAATAATCAGCTTATTTTCATTCTTCATCTTCAGCAAAAGCTCCCGGATTTCTGCTACACCATTTTTATCAAGACCATTCATTGGCTCATCCAAGATCAGGATTGGTGGATCTTCCATAATAGCCTGGGCAAGTGCCAGCCTCTGCCGCATACCAAGCGAGAATTTTCCAACCGGGCGTTTCAATTTCGGATCAAGTCCAACTGTGTTTAACACTGAATGCAGATATGATTTATCTGGTCTATTTCGTATCGTGTACAGAAATTCAAGGTTATGGTAAGCACTCCAGTTTCGTAAGAACCCAGGATCTTCGATAATGATCCCTGCCTCTGTAAGCATGTCCTTATCTTTCCCCATTACTTTTCCATTTACAGAAACCGTTCCTTCATCACAGGCCAGAAAGCCACAAATTGTTTTAAACAAAACCGTTTTCCCAGAGCCATTATGTCCGACCAGCCCATATATCCGGCCACTTTCACATCTGAGCGTGACATCCTTTAAGACTTTATTGTTCTTAAAACTCTTATTGACATGTGATACCTCTATGATATACTTTTTTTCATTCACAGCAGTTATTCCTCCTATATATCCTCGTTTTCCCAGTTGAACTCACACTTCTTTACTTTTATAAGAATCAAAATTATTAAAATAATGTTTCCTATTAACAAAAATGCAAACATATACTTTATAGATGGTACCCAATAGTATCCAAGCACAGGAGAGTTAACCTGCACTACCTTTGCCCATACAGTAGGGATAAATTTCGCAAGAATATATCGTATTTTAGGATGGATATTTACCACAAAAAATAGCATTATCGTTAATGCTGCTGTAATTGAGACTGCCAAAATGTGGTTGAAATATAAGCTTATCATAAACATTAAGGAACTTAAAAACATGGAAATAAATGTGCATATGACTATTGTAATGATCATTAATTGTAATGGTGAATATTTTCCTAAAATCTGATAATAAAACACATACTTCAGATTATACTGTATTGCTGCATTTGTCATAGCAATCGTATGGATAAGCTTCCCCCATTGAAGGCTCCATTCTATCTGTGGAAGTAATGAAACAATTGAGCAAAATGCTGTAAAAACTACAAGAATAAAGGACCGAAAAAACGTTCCACCTAATTGTCCCAGAGCCCAACTTATACGTCCTGTTCTGATAATCTGGTACATATTACTGTGCTGCATATATGGAATATCTGAATTTATATAGATTATTCCGAACCAAAAAAGTATCAAAAAAGACAAATTTGAAATCATAAAAGGAAATACGCACCATGTTACCGGATATTTGATCGAGTAAGTCAATTCTCGCAGAGGATGATTGTAACTCCATATCGTTACGGCGATAATAATTGCAAATGTGATAGTCTTTATATTTCTTATTTTCAGTAAAGTATTTTTCAAAATATATTTCATAATCTTAAACATATTTTATAACCTCTTTTGAATCTTCTTGTATATCAAACAGCCTAATAGAATTGTTGGGATAATACTTATTAAAAGAATCAAACTAAAGCTTTCCCAGTCTTTATTCATTGGTCTATTATAGGCTCTGAAAATAAATACAGTATAAATAGTATTTCCAGAGCATTCTATCAGAATTTGATATATTATAATCGGTAATGCTAATACAGTGACACGATTATGAATATATAAAGAAAAATAACCAGCTAATACAGATAGTAATCCGGATAACAATCCAAGCTGCAAAGAGTACATTACGCAATATAAAAAATAATGCTCTTTTTTCAGTAATATGGAATAACTTCCATTCAGCAAAACATTCATACATCCCACAGACTCATTTACCCAATCTCCACCAGCTATACGTCCCGATAATAAAAAAAGTATCGTTCCTAAAACCATAACCAAAATTGCAGTTAAATAGATGAAAGCAATTTTGGTAACTACATATCTTTTTAAATTACTCCTGATCAATTCATATCGTATATATTTATTATCAAGATCTTCACAAAATACAGTAGCAAATGGAAATGCACAAAACACATATGCAATCATGATTCCCGAAAGCTCTGATCCCTGAATATATGTATCCAAAATATTTCCATTGATCAATCCTATCTGTTCTGTAGAAAATAATATTGCAATACTTACTCCGATAATTGCCGCATATATCTTATAGCATTTTAAAAGTCTGCTTAAATCAGATTTTATGAGTAAACCTTTGCTTTTGTAGTTCAACTTTTTCTCCAGCCTTTCCTATTCGAGATATATTTCTTCCCCCGAAACAGCATCTACTAAGGTAATGGATGTCGTATCATCATCCTGAAGAATCTCAAAATACCAAACAGGGCTAACTTCCATCTGCTGCGCTTCATTCAGAAAAACTCTCTCATACAATTTTGCTCTGGTTATTTTGTAGGTTGATTCATTTAACAGGTTATTAAACTTATCAAAAACGACTGAAGCAATATCGTCAAATGCGAGAAAATTTATTTTTTGGTCTGATACATCAAATTTATACATATATCCTGAGTAAGAAAGAATTTCTACGCCTCTCTTTGAATAAATCGCTTGAATAACAGAACTGTCTGGTGTATCATAAGCCAACTGTCTGCTAGTGTTCATCAATTCATGAAATACTGGCAATTTTTGGCTCATTTGTACGCCATAGACAAAATATGCATCATCTTCTTCTGTCCATGACTCCTTTCGGTGTTCTTCCATATCCAGCCCATCAGAAATCTGTTCATTTTCCAATTGACTCATAGCTTCATGATTTAAAGGATAAGCATCCCAGGATATATCAGTCGTATCAATGCCAATGTTTTCCAAATCTGAAGATACTTTTTCAATTACTGTATTCTTATCCATAAAAGAAACTGTCTGTTGTTCAAACCGTTCTTTATATTGAGGATCACGTACTCCAATATATCCATAATACTTTGCGGTATCTGAACCATATGTAAAAGAGCTGTCAACGGATAATGTAGAGCCATCTGTAAAGACATAATAAACTCCTTCAGGATCTTCTGAAGACGCTGCCGGTATTGTCCCATTTTCTTTTACTTCTTTTCCCTGCGTGTAGATTGAAATCGTTTTGTCCATATCCGGATAAATTCGGCCTTTTGTTTTTTCTGAGTACATCTCAGTTTCTGAAAAATCCTTTGGAATTTCTAACTCACAATCAAACTTCACTTTTTCACTGCTTTTTTCATAGGTAGAAGGAAAATCCGCTGCAAAGCAAGTGTTAATACTATTGAAAAATATCAAACAACTAATTGTGATTTTTATAACTGCCATCGCTTTAATCTTCATTGTTTTTCTCTCCCTTATTCTTTGTCATTTTAACCACGCGCGTAATTTGCAGTAAACCAACGACAAGTGTTATTATAGCTATAAATGAGCAAATTTGAAAAAATGTACAAAACTATCCTGCTAATTTCATAAACGCTTCAAAATCAACACTGGATTTAAGATGTCTTTTTTTTATGCAAAATAACGAACTTGCTCATTTATGGTTTGTATTTAAACAATAGCATATTTATTGCAAAATTTTCTGAAACGGCGAAATTCATATATAAATTGGCGAAATTCGTTTT
Organism: Blautia sp. DFI.6.71; assembly: GCF_020593585.1. Lineage (NCBI taxonomy): Bacteria > Bacillati > Bacillota > Clostridia > Lachnospirales > Lachnospiraceae > Blautia > Blautia sp. DFI.6.71. The sequence goes on along the minus strand of NZ_JAJDMJ010000059.1, from coordinate 4,837 downwards.
TTCAGAACATATTGTGGTTTTTTATAAGGTTTTCTGTCACAATATTTTCCCTCTTGACTAATTTTCTGCAAAATAAAAGACAGCGCAGTCCTACCACTACACTATCTTTCATAGATTCTATATAATTTATAAGTATAACATTACCCTTACCGTAAAAATCTGATTTGTATTCGAAACATCCATAAATCCCTGATATTTCTCTACCATCTTCCTGACATTTGCAAGACCAATGCCATGTCCTTTTTCTTCCTTCGTTGACAATAATTTATTTTTCTCTACAGCCAATTCATGTTGAAAGCTGTTTTTTATTTCCATGGAAAGGATGCCCTTTTCATAGTATATATCCACTGACATCCATTTATCTTTCGTCTGTTCTGCTGCTTCTATTGCGTTCTCTGTCAGGTTTCCCAAAATCACATTCAGATCAAATGCTGATATACACAAATCAGATGGTACCCGTACCTCATACTCTACATGATTCAGTTTCTTTTTTGCCTGTCCCAGAAGGTAATTCAGCAGACTGTTAAGATTCTTATTCCCACAGCTGACCAGTTCAGACTGATTCTGCATATACTCCCCCATGTCCTGTATATATTTCTGAATTTCTTCATTATTCTGATTTCCAGCCATAAATGCAAGTTCTCCCAGATGATTTTTCAGGTCATGGCGTAGAGCTTTTACTTTCTCTTCCGATTGCATCAACACATCCAACTGGTGAGAATAAATGAGCATTTGTTTTTCCATAAGAGATTGTTCTTCCAGTTTCTTATACGCACTTATCAGAACATCATATAAATAGAAAATCTAGTTATCAACGCAAACATTTACTCTCTGTCCCTCCACACACGTTCCGCCAGTTGCTTTCTCACTGATTTCCGATATGGCTGGCTGATCGGAATTGTATCTCCGTTTTTCATTTTCACAGATTCATAAGAACATTCTTCGATATAATCAAAATTGATCAGATACGACTGATGAATCTGAATGAAATTTCCATGTTTTCCTGTTACAGCTCTTACAACTCTATTTCAAGACAAAAGTACCCTTTGGTTTCGCGTGGAGTACTCTCAGGGAAACCAAAGGGTTCACATATGAAAGTTATTATTTTTCTTTATTTGCCAAAACAATATAACGGTAAATTTCTGTAAACGGGATTTCTTTTTCTCTGCTCAACTGTGCAACGCTCTCATATTCCGGATAAAGCTGCTCTTTTCCATTCAAAGTGCATACCTTTACCTGAACTTCTCCCCATGGAGTCGGAAGGGTTCTCGTTTCTCTGGGAAGAATCGTACGTTCCATTATGCTATAACGAATTCCAATCGTAGTAGTTTCTTCAAAAATAATATTCTGAAGCGTTTCTATATCTTCTTCCTTACAGATCACATTCAGAACCCATGCAGGTCTGTTCTTTTTCATAAAAACAGGCACATAATGCACATCTCTGGCACCGGCTTTCATCAGACGTTCCATGACAAATCCCAGAACTTCTCCACTGCAGTCATCAATGTTTGTTTCCATCTTGATAATCGTATCTTTGGTTTCCTGATTTTCAGCTTTCGGATTATTTCCGATTTCCGGGTTTTTGAATTCTTCTGTCTGAGCCTTTTCTTCATCTATTTCTGCGCTCTGTGAGATAATCATTGCCCTTAGGATTCCCGGGCATTCATACTGGCGTTTACCTGCGCCGATTCCAATCTTCTGGATTTCAAATATTTCCGGAAGTTTATCTTTTGTTTTCACTGCTGCCACTATCGCTGCACCTGTAGGCGTTACAAGTTCACCCTCTACCTCTGTCATTTTCAGATGTAAATGATTGGCACTTACTATATTCGCAACTGCCGGAACCGGGATTGGCAGGATGCCATGCTGGCAGCGGACAGTTCCCCGTCCCTCGCAGAGAACAGGAACAATCACCTCTGTAACATCAAGATCATCCAGACAGACTGCCACAGACACAATATCTACAATAGAGTCCACTGCTCCCACTTCATGAAAATGCACCTGATCCACAGGCACATTGTGTGCTTTACTCTCTGCCTCTGCAAGAATTTCAAATATACGCAATGCGATCTTCTTTGCATTCTCAGTCATTGCGCTATGCTCTATAATATAGGTAATTTCTTTTATTCCACGGTGTTCGTGATGGTGATGGTCTTGCGCTGTTCCTGTGCCATGGGCGTGATTGCTCTCATGGCCTTCATGATGATGTCCATGCAGATATTCCATATCATGGTCATGATTTTCATGCTCTTTATCCAGCACAACATCAAAATCACATGCATCTATTCCGGACTTCACAACTCTGCTGATCTTTGTCTCAAATCCTGATACCTTAAGACTCTTCAGCACCCTGTCCAGCACTAAACGGTCAGCCCCCAGATCAAGAAGCGCCGCAACCGTCATATCACCACTTATCCCTGAATAACATTCCAGATATAATGTTTTTCCCATAATCAATTTCCTTTCTCATCTGTACCTGCTGCCAGACGGTTGATCTGCGTTGCCAGATAGCCGGCACCGTAGCCGTTATCAATATTCACCACAGCAATCCCATTCGCACAGGAATTGATCATAGTAAGAAGTGCCGAAAGACCATGCATACTTGCACCATAACCCACAGATGTCGGTACTGCGATCACCGGTCTGCTCACCAGACCGCCCATCACACTGGCAAGAGCTCCCTCCATTCCCGCAACTGCAATTACACAGTTCGCACTCTGGATCGTCTCCAGTCTGGAGAATAAACGATGCATTCCGCTGACTCCCACATCATAAATCCGTTCAACATTTGTGCCAAAATATTCCGCTGTCTGTGCAGCTTCCTCAGCAACCGGAATATCTGCAGTTCCTGCTGAACACACCGCAATCTTACCAATACGCTTCTTATCTTTCTTTTCAACCTTTAAGATACGCGAGATCGGATCATATTCTGTCTCCGGAAACTTCTCCTTCACCAGTTCATACTGATGTTGGGAAGCTCTGGTTCCGAATACCTCACCGTCTTCTCTGTATAATCTTTCAAAAATATTCAGAAGATGTTCATCTGCCTTATTACTGCAGTAGATTACTTCTGCGAAACCGGTTCTTGCCTTGCGGCTTGTATCCAGCTTCGCATATCCCATTTCTTCATAACTTTCTTTCTTAAGGATTCGCTCTGCCTCCTCCACAGATACAGAACCACTTTTTACACTTTCAAGAATCTCCTGTAAGGTCATGGATTCCTCCTTTTAGAACACCACCTGCACCAGAAACATATAGACAACCGTTCCCACTATAATACTGAGCAGTGTATTTCTCTTCCACAAATGAAGATTTTGCTGTTATCATTCTTTTTCCTTATCAGCGCCCTTATTTCCACGCTGATCGTAGTCATCCAGGAAATTGTAGTATTCTCCATCTTTATGATATCCCATAACAGTACGAAGATTAATATCCCGCACACTGTTAAAGATATTCGTCTCGATCACACTGCTTGTATTTCTAAACTGTGCAACCAACTCTTTCATCTCATCACGCTTGGAACCACGTCCGCCCCCACAGCTTACACAGTTCTCAGTAAAACGGCATGCACACTGAATGAAGTGCAGCCCATTAGTATCTCTCCATGCCTTGATCGCAGATTCCTTGATCAGATACATAGGACGGATCAGTTCCATTCCCTCAAAATTCTGACTGTGCAGCTTCGGCATCATAGTCTCCACCTTACCACTGTACAGCATACCCATGAGGATTGTCTCGATCACATCATCAAAATGATGTCCCAGCGCAATCTTATTACATCCCAGCTCCTTGGCATGAGAATACAGATAACCACGTCTCATTCTCGCACACAGGTAACAGGGATTATTCTCAATTTCTGCCACTGTATCAAAAATATCACTTTCAAAAACCGTAAGAGGAATTCCCAGAAGCTCTGCATTATCCTGAATAATCTTCCAGTTATCCGCATTATAGCCCGGATTCATTACCAGAAACACCAGTTCAAAATGAATCTTCCCATGACGCTTCAGCTCCTGAAGCAGCTTCGCCATCAGCATAGAGTCCTTACCACCTGAAATACAGACAGCAATCTTATCTCCCTCCTGAATCAGCTGATACTGATTCAAAGCCTTGGTAAACGGTCTCCAGACTGTCTTTCTGAACGTCTTGATAATACTGTGCTCAATCTCTTTCGTCTTCAGTTCCTTCTGCTCCTTAGCATCATTCTCCATAAAACGGCTCAGAGAAAGTCTCAGATAGGCACGATATCCACCTTCAATATTCACAGCCTCATACCCTGCATCACTCAGCTTCTCCACACAGTCCCGGCTTCTGTCCCCCGTATGACAGAGAACATACACCATCTTCTCCCTGTCCACAGACTCCATTCTTTCCTCAAACTCATCCAGCGGAATATTCACTGCCCCCGGAAAAGATCCCCTGCTGTACTGATCCGCCGGCCGCACATCCACGATCGTAATCTTAGAAGAATCAATCTTCTCCAGCTCTTCCACACTAATTGTATTCATATATAACCTGCCTTTATCTATTAAAATCAATCACTTACCTCTGATGAATCACCCTGTATTTCCGCCCAATTCACCAGCCATCATTATACTTTGAAACCCCATAATAGTCAACATATTCCCTTGCCGTTGACTCGTAACAGTCCCTGTTTCGTTACTGTGTGAACGGAGTGAACAGTAACACAAAAGGAACAGAGCCAATGCCCTGTTCCCCTTTTATTATTTATAAACTTTTACACCAAAGGATTCATGAATGATAGTACGAGCCTCTTCAATGGTTTTAAACTCTTCTGCTTTCAGCATCTGTGCTGTGATATTTCCGATTGCAGTTG